>JAFYKS010000448.1 GCA_017537495.1 Bacillota bacterium
CCGGTAATCGGAAACGGTGACGTGGTGGACGGTCCGTCCGCTCTGCGCATGATGGAAGAAACTGGCTGTGACTTTGTCATGGTAGGACGCGGTGCTCTGGGCAATCCATGGCTGTTCCAGGAGCTGATTGCAGCCTGGAAGGGTGAACCTGCACCGGAAAAAGTCGGCCTGGAGGAAAAGAAAAACATGATGCTCCGTCATTTCCGCGACTTGATGGAAATGAAAGGCGAGTATGCAGCCGTCCGCGAAATGCGTAAGCACGTGGGCTGGTATCTGAAGGGTGTACATGGCGCATCCGCATTCCGCGGTGCTGTAAACAAGATCACCGACGCCAAACTGCTGGAAGAAGCGATTTTGAATATTGGGAGATAAAAATTGACAGGGCTCACCGGGGGTGGGCCCTGTTTTTTATCTACATGCTTATAGGAATTTAATTTTAAAGGATAGAAAAGGCACCCTTTACAGGGTGCCTTTTTGTGTTTTCATGCGGTTTTTATTCGTGAAAAAATCAGTATTTTTCTAAAAGGTGCAGGCTTTTCTTAGCAGCGTGCATAGTACATGGACATATGCCGGTGTTAGAATAAGGTTAGCGTGAAATTACAGATTTTGGAATATTACGCACGAAAATCGAAGAGTTCTTTCGGTGTTATATCCAGGACTTCGCATAATTTGAATATGACATCGAAGGATACTCCAACCTTGCCCAGCTCAATGGCACTGATATGGCTGCGGTCTACGTCGGCCAGCTCTGCCAGCTGCAGCTGGGTAAGTTTTTTACGTTTGCGGTAATAGACTACGTTCAGCCCGAACTTTTCGTAAAGACTGCGGTACTCCGCTTTCATGGGATATCACCTCCCAGCATAAGTGTAATGCTTATTATACACTTAATAAACCCTCTAAAAGTAGCGTTATGCGATTGACACAAGTCATTTCGGGGGTTACAATATCGTTACGATTGTTCGATTCGAAAGCTGATGTGTAACGGCTAAGAATTTAATGATACTATTCTTTGGAAAAGGAGACGAATTATGAAGCGATTACTTAGTACTTTGCTGTGTATTGCACTTGTTGTTACCATGATTCCGGCGACAGCACTGGCGAATGACGGCATTGATGAAACCAATCCGGTATTCTCATTACGTGTAAAGGGTACAACCTGCGTCGTTGAAGAAAACGGAACTCTAACCAGTGAATTCTACAATAGAGATGTAGAACTGTTGGTAAACGGCGAGAGTGAGATTGATATCGAGCCACTGGAACTGACAGGGAGTGGAACCGGCAATGCGGCCTTTGAGGGACCGGATGGTGGAATCTTCAGAATTAAACCTACTGCAGGCGGTCAGAAGATTCTGCTGGTAACCTGGCATGATATTACAAGAGAATTCCTGCTGGAAATCTCAGAAGATGATGTCCAGAACGGATCACAGGACGGATCCCAGAAGGGGCAGCTTTATTTCATATACGATAATGATAAAATTTCTCTGGATGGTAACAGGATTAAAATTAATGGTGAAGCTGTCGAAGACCGTGATAATGTAAGTGCGGCAATCGACCAGTACGGAATTGCCTCCATTGAAGGCGGTATGGGAGGTCATTTCGGTTACTTCGCAATTAAGGAAAACGGTACTCTCATTGCGCTTGAGGGTGTTGAATCTGAAAATGAGTATGTCGCAGAAATCAGAGAACGTGATAATCGTGTGAAGGAAATCTGCGTGAAAAATCCAGGTACTGCAGTATTGAGTATTGAAGGCGGTGATGGCCGCATGTATGAAATGACAGTAACCGCAGCTGTCAGCGGCCTGAACATTCGCGGCGGTGGCTGGACTGCCGCACCGGGAAATATCGGCAACGG
>JAFYKS010000449.1 GCA_017537495.1 Bacillota bacterium
AGATCATAAGAATCAGAACAGCCCAGCTGTTAATCCCAATCAGCGCCAGCACAATCAGCACTGCCTGCCAGAGGATAATCGGCCAGGTCGGCATCTTTGGATTGGCCATACCTGCATCGAGACCCGCCTTCTGGATACCCAGTCCCAGGAAGAGCAGGAAGAGAATATGCACAGCCTGACCTGCCCACAAGCCCCATCCATCCATCAGGCTGATGTATGGTGTTACCTGAAGAATCAGGTTCAAGGTGGTCAGCATCAGCTTGCCCAGCGCAGCCAGCCATCCCAGACGGAAGTAAAGATTTCCGCTGCGAAGTGTCCGCATACCCAGGTAAATCAGCATGATTCCCACCGTCGGCAGAATATAGTTAAGGCCGAGGAAATTCAAAGTAATTGTAGTCATTACCATACCGGCAATGATTTTATTTACTGCTGCGCCAAGAGGATTGATTACCCCCAGATTTTCTGCAAGGGAAGTTTCGGGGAGCGTTTCCTTCAGCAGTTCTTCCAGCTTAATTTCATTGAAATCAATCATGGTCATGCCCTCCCATCTTCTTCATCATTTTCTTTTTAATACGGTACAGGCGGCCTTCCACCGCTCTTTCAGAAAGCCCCAGCTCGGCGCCAATCTGCCGGGTCTCCTGCATATAGTAATATTTTCTCAGCAAAATCTCTGCTTCCAGCTTATCCAGACTCTTCAGGGCTTCTTTCAGTTCCGCCAGGTTCTCCTTCTGTATTAGATGATCTTCCGGCGTCTTCCTGTCAACCACTTCCTCCATCCTGGATGCATCCTGCGTATCCCCTGCTGTCATGGCGTATTTTTTATTCTGAACGAAGCTGATGGCTCCGTTTCTCGCCACTTTCGTCAGCCACGCAGCCAGAGTTCCCCTGCTGCTGTCATATTTGTCATAGTTTTTTACAATAATCTCTGTCACCGCGCTGAAACAGTCATCCACCAGGTTTTCGTCCCCTACGATTGGGCGGATGATATAATACAGAAGGCCTCTGTGCTGGCCGATAATCTGTTCTACCGGTGCATAATCTGTTTGCTGTTTTTCACTTCTCATCACAGGACCTCCTTTCTCCCCTTTGTACTATTATACAGGATATTTTTTCGAAACCCACGGATTTTTTCCACGAAATACAAAAGGCGGAACCACAGGTTCCGCCTCACTTGTTTTCACTTATTCGATTTTACGCTTCTGCGCCTTCGCAGGTCTTCATTGCTTCCAGAGTTTCGTTCAGCAGCTGATCCAGTTCCCAGCCCAGCATTTCTGCACCCTGCAGAATGACTTCGCGGTCACAGCCTGCTGCGAATCTTTTATCCTTGAACTTCTTCTTCAGAGACTTCAGTTCCATGTCCTGGCAGCTCTTGGACGGTCTCATCAGTGCTGCTGCACCGATCAGGCCGGTCAGTTCGTCACAGGCAAAGAGTACCTTTTCCATTTCCAGTTCCGGCTTCACGTCGGAACACAGGCCGTAGCCGTGGGAAACGATGGCACGGATCATATCCTCTTCAATACCAGCTTCTCTCAGCAGTTCCGGAGCCTTCTTGCAGTGTTCTTCCGGCCACATTTCAAAGTCGATATCGTGGAGCAGACCAACCATAGCCCAGTAGTCAGCTTCCGCACCGTAACCCAGCTTTTCAGCAAAATAACGCATGGTGCCTTCTACCATCAGGCCGTGGTGGATGTGGAATTCGTCTTTGTTGTATTTCTTCAGCAGTTCTAATGCTTCTTCTCTTGTAATCATGGTCGTTATCCCCTTATATGGTTATTTTACTGTTTCGCTGCTTCGCGTTCCGCCTTGGTCGGAAGCTGTGCGATAATGATTGCTGCAAAGATGATTACGCAGCCCAGCAGTTCCTTCACAGTCAGGCTTTCACCCAGCAGAACGATACCGGACAGTGCTGCAAATACAGATTCCAGAGACAGAATCAGAGATGCTGCAGTAGGGTCGGCATCCGCCTGTGCCACAACCTGCAGGGTATAAGCTACGCCGCTGGACAGTACGCCTGCGTACAGGATTGGGAACCAGCAAGCCAGGATGTTTGCGATCACAGGAGTTTCAAAGATGAACATGCAGATGATACCCAGAGAACCTGCCACCAGGAACTGGATGCAGGACAGGCGCACGCTGTCAACCTTCGGTGAGAAGTAGTCGATAACCAGAATATGTACTGCAAAAGCACCTGCACAGAGCAGAACCAGGAAGTCGCCGTACTGCAGGTTGAAGGTCGCTTCCTTCATGCAGAGCATATACATACCCAGAGCACCCAGCATTACGCAGAACCACATTTTCGGCTGTACTTTCTTTCTCAGGAAAATACTGAAAATCGGAACGATTACTACGTACAGGGTTGTGATAAATCCAGCTTTGCCGGCTGTAGTATAAGATACGCCGAACTGCTGCAGGGTAGATGCCACAAATAGTGCCAGACCGCAGCAGATACCGCCGATCAGCAGCAGCTTATCTTCCGCTTTTTTCTGTTCGTCCGTTCTCTTCGCCAGTTTTGTCTTTTCTTCTGACGGCTTTCTTCCGTCCAGGAACTTGATTACCGGAATCAGGAACAGACCGCCAATCAGGGTACGGATGCCGCCATAGGTGAACGGTTCGATGTAGTCCATGCCGCTCTTCTGGGCTACGAATGCAGTACCCCAGATAAAGGCTGTCAGCAGGAGCAGCAGGTTACTTTTCATTTTCTTACTCATAACACTCTTTCCTTTTCTTAAATAGATTAAGCCACGATATCATCATATCAAAATTTTTCCGCCTTTGCAATGAATAGTGCCCCCTTGCGGGGGTTTTTTTTTCGCGTCCGCTGTGGTAGAATATAGTTTATGAGAAAGAATATATTTATCGCCACCTTCTCCTACGGAGCGGTGGACGTGATCAAGGAAAACCAACTGAATATCGAGATTAACCACACCTGCATCTCCGAGGAACTGAACCCGGAAAACCGTGAAAAACTGCTGGCATCCATCCGCCGGGATATTGAGGATTCCGGCGCAGAAAGGGTAATTGTCCACGGGCCGTTCACGGAAATCATTCCGGCAGCCATCGACGCCAGGGCCAGAGATTTTGCAAAGACGCGGCTGGAGGAGGCCTACGAAGTCTGCCAGGCTATCGATGCCGAAGGCATGGTAGTTCACACCGGTTGGGTGCCGTTTATGTACTTCAAGGAGTGGCAGGCAGAAAAAGGTGCCATCTTCTGGCAGGACTTCATGAAGGACAAACCGGAAAACTTCCGCATCTTCGTGGAAAATGTGCTGGACGATGAACCATACATGCTGGCAAACATGATGAAGCAGATCGACGATCCGAGAATCGGACTTTGCCTGGATGTGGGCCATGCACTGGCTGCAGGGCATAATGCCATCGGTATGGAGGAGTGGATCCGTGTACTGGGGCCTTACCTCATGCACTTCCACATTCACAACAACCACGGCGACCGGGATGCCCACGGGGCACTGAGCCAGGAAGACGGTGTACTGAACTTCCATGAAGTCTTCGGCTGGATCCGTCAGTACTGCCGTCCGGACGTGACCTTCACCATCGAGTCCCGCGACTGCGCATCTGCGGTACGCTGGCTCACTGAAAATGATTATCTGAAACCGTGTATATAAAGGAAAGGACAACTGCTATGGAAACACGTTTACATGAAATTTTGAACCGAATCGAAGGACTTGGACACCTGGACTCTAAAGCCATGGACGAAGCCCGTGCACGCCAGGAAATTCTGGCAAAACCTACCGGTGCTCTGGGGGAACTGGAGGATATCACCATCCGTCTTGCCGGCATCACTGGTCAGGTAAAGAATGACGTGACGAAACAGGCCATTGTTATTTTCTCCGCCGACAACGGCGTGGTGGATGAAGGTGTGGCTTCCGCTCCTCAGTCCGTAACCCTGTCTCAGACCATCAACTTTACACGCCGTCTCACCGGTGTGGGTTCCATGGCAAAATATTTCTGCATCGATCTTCTTGTAGTCGACATGGGTGTGAAGATGGATATTCCGCAGGAACTTTACTGTGAATCCATGACGGAATGCCGCTGCGGAGGAGATACTTCCAGCTGCATTCAGGGACTGCCTGGCGGCA
>JAFYKS010000450.1 GCA_017537495.1 Bacillota bacterium
TGCAGTAGCATCAGGGGAACTGGCACCGGGAGAACGTGTGGCGTCGGTAAGAGAAATGGCGGCGGATTTTGAAGTGAATCCAAACACCATGCAGAGAGCATTAAATGAACTGGAGCGTGAGGGGCTGCTGGTATCAGAAAGAACGGCAGGCAGATTCGTGACCACGGACCGGAAACTCATCGCTCAGCTGAAGAGAGAGGCGGCAGAAGATGCAGCGGATGCATTCCGCAGAGAAATGCTGGCTCTGGGGTTCAGTGAAGACGAGATGGTTGAATTTTTTTGCCGGAGATGTGAAAGTGTAGCATTCATGGAAGAAAGGATTGGCTAGCAATGGCAATGACAGGAGAACGTAAACTGAAACTGGTGGAAAATCCGCCGGTGGTGGAAATCAGAGATGTAACGAAAGATTTTGGTGCGGTCCGGGCACTGGATCACGTGAATCTGGAGATTCCGGAAGGACGAATCATCGGCCTTTTGGGGCCGAACGGGAGCGGCAAAACGACCCTGCTGAAGATTCTGGCCGGTTTTTATGCGGAGTACGAAGGGGAAGTGCTCATCGATGGTCACAAACCGGGTGCCTTCACAAAGGCCAGTGTTGCATATCTGCCGGATAAGGACGGACTGCCGGAAAATATGATGGTCAATGACATCATCAATATTTACAGGACATTCTTCGACGATTTTGATGAAGAAAAATGCCGACGGCTGCTGGAAATTTTCGATGTGCGTCCGACCGCCATGCCGAAGGAAATGTCCAAGGGGGTTATCGATAAACTGCAGATTTCCCTGCTCATGTCCCGAAATGCCCGGCTCTATCTGCTGGATGAGCCCATCGGCGGCGTGGACGTGGAAGCCCGCCAGCATGTGCTGGACCTGATTCTGGAAAATTTCAACCCGCAGGGAACCATGATTATCGTAACGCACCTGGTACGTGACATTGAGCGCCTTTTCGACTCTGTCATCGTTTTAAAGAAGGGAAAAGTGGAATGCTTCGATGACAGCGATGTGCTCCGCAGTAAATACGGAGGTACGCTGGAAGAAGCCATGTGTGAAATATTCAGGGGATAGGCACTATGAAGACAGAAATTCTGAAAAGTAAATATATACAGCGGTTTCTGGCAGCAGCTGCAGCAATTGCAGTCTGTATCTACTTGCTGGTTTCCGGTTATTCTTCAGACCTGTCCATTCCGTCGGAGGAAATCTACAAGGCACTGGAAGGTAAGGCAGACAGTCTTATTGACTTTACGGAAAAATATCAGACCATTGAGATTGTCAACGGTGAAAAGGATTATTTTGCGGTGAAGGAAAATGGAGCCTATATCATCATTGATAAGAACGGACGGAAATTACTGGATACAGAGGTTGGAGCATGGGAAACACCGCAGTATGCAGGTGACTATTTTATGACCTGCGGTTTCATGCATACCGCTTTGGTACATAGAGAAACACTGGAACTTAAGATTTTCAATCTGGATAACGCAAGCCTTCACAGCAGCGGCAAGTATCTGCTGGGAGAATGGGATGGCTGGAAGGTTATCGACACCGGGACTGGAAATGTTATCTACGAAAGTCCCCATGAACTGGTGTGGCCGCAGAAAGAAGGATATGTCATTGAATTTGCTGCGGAGGAACCGCACCGGATTATTAACCTTCAGACAGGCAAAGCAGAGTTTGAAGCTGAGAAAGACCAGATTATTGCAGACGGAAATGATGATTTCTGGCTCCTTTCAGAAGGAACCTGCCGCTTTGCCCTAGATGCAGACTATCAGTTCCATGATGACTGGCCACTGTTCCGGGAAGCAAGCCTTGGGGACGGTGTTGTCATAGGTGCAGCTATCGAAGATGCCACGGCAGCTGATCTGAAAGAGTACTGCGAAGACGGTATGTATGTGGTACCGGACATCCGGGCATTTAACGGCAATGGGGAAGAAGTGTACTGGCTGAATCCAATTAATATCCGGTATTTGGGATGCGTGGGCAGTACTATGGTAACGCAGAATACGAAAGGTGGCACGTTTACATATCGTACCGTTGGGCCGGAAGGTGTGATTTTCGAAAGAATTACGAAATATTACAGTTATTTTCCATCCGATGAAAGAACGGAGGATAAATATGTTTTAGCCTACAAGCCGGCAATAGGGGATTTGGAGCCGATGAAGGCCTCCGCAGAGCCGGATATGGAACGGGCCCGCGGATACCGCTGGACCTATCTGAATGAGAACCTGGAACCGGTAATGGATTTCGTGTTCCATGGGGCTTCCATGGCAGATAACGGATACGCTGTGGTATATAACGAAGATGGATACGCAGCCCTCATTGACCTGGAGCAGCGAGGTGGCAAGTGATGAAAAAAGATAATCTTTTCGACAACTGCATACACACTGACCTGAAAATTATAGAGTCGGATCTGCAGATTTTGCTGCTGGTCTGGACCGCCCTGTTTGCACTGGGACTGTCCTGGTTCCTGATTTTTATGGCAATTCCGGCAGTGATTGTGGTGCTGGTTCTTCTGTATCGGATTTTCTGTAAACTGTTCGCGGTGAGCCTGTACGGAAAAGATGCGGTACTCTACCGGTCCCTTCCAGTTTCAGTTCCAA
>JAFYKS010000451.1 GCA_017537495.1 Bacillota bacterium
CACCTGAAATTGTGTCGCTTCTTACCAGGATTCATGAGTTTAAGGGGGAACAGAATCTGTTTATTGAAGCGAAAAAAGATACGCTGACACAGCTTATGGAAGTGGCTAAAATTCAGAGTACGGAGGCATCCAATAAGATTGAAGGTATTTATACCTCCGATGAAAGACTGAAAAAAATTGTCATGGATAAAACCATGCCGCAGACCAGAAGTGAAAAAGAAATTGCTGGTTACAGAGATGTGCTTGCGACCATTCATGAGAATCATGATTATATTCCGGTGCGTCCATCTATGTTTCTTCAGCTTCATCGCGATTTATATAAGTTCAGCGGTACAAACTTCGGCGGCAACTACAAGACATCAAACAACGTCATTGCAGAAGAATCCGCTGATGGGCATCAGAAAGTGCGGTTCCAGCCGGTAGAAGCCTGGGAAACACCGCAGGCCATTGACATGCTTTGTGAAGCATATGATAAGGCAGTGAACCTGTCCGGGATTGATCCGCTGCTGGCAATGCCCATGTTTATATTAGACTTCCTTTGCATTCATCCATTTAACGACGGAAACGGCAGAATGAGCCGTCTTCTCACATTATTGCTTCTTTACCGCAGCGGTTATATCGTAGGAAAATATATCAGTGTCGAAAAACTGATTGAAAGCAGTAAGGAAACATATTACGAAGCATTACAGGCAAGCTCTGCTGGATGGCACGAAGAAGAGAATGACTACGCTCCGTTTGTCGAATATATGCTTGGGGTTATAGCGGCAGCATATAGAGAATTCGAATCCAGGGTTGATATCTTAAGTAAAAAGAATTTATCCAAGCCTGACCGGGTTCGTGAAACGATTAAACTGAATTATGGCAAGATTTCCAAAAAGGAAATCCTGGAAAAATGCCCGGATATCAGCCAGGTAACTGTACAGCGCACCCTGGCGGATTTACTGGCGAAAGAAGAAATTATGATGACAGGTGCAGGCAGGTCAACCGCCTACATCTGGAACAAGGAGAGAGACTAAATGATTACTGGAGAATTAAAGAATAAAATTGATGGATTATGGGACATTTTCGCAGCAGGAGGACTGGTAAATCCACTTGACGTAATTGAGCAGATTACTTATCTCATGTTTATCCATGACCTTGATGATGTAGACAATGTTCGAGAAAAGGAAAGTGCTATGCTTGGACTTCCGTACCAGAGCATGTTCAGTGGTGAAGTCGAAGTAGGGGAACGAAAGATTGAAGGCCGTCTGCTGAAATGGTCCGTATTCCGTGATATGGATCCAGGCAAAATGTACACCATTATGCAGGAATGGGTTTTCCCGTTCATCAAGAATCTCCACGGTGACAAGGACAGTGCATATTCCAAATACATGGGTGATGCTATTTTCAAGCTGCCGACGCCTCTGGTGCTTTCCAAAGTTGTAGATACTCTTGATTCCATCTACCAGCTCATTGCAGAAGCCAGCGACAAGGATATGCGCGGGGATGTCTACGAATATCTTCTGTCCAAAATCTCTCAGTCCGGACGTAATGGCCAGTTCCGTACGCCTCGCCACATCATTCAGATGATGGTAGAAATGATGGCGCCGACACCAGACGAAACAATCTGTGACCCAGCCTGCGGTACATCCGGCTTCCTGGTTGCAGCAGGGGATTACCTGAAAAAGAATCATAAGGAAGAAATCTTCTTTAATAAAGAAAAGAAGAATCACTATATGAACCACATGTTCTATGGTTACGATATGGACCGTACCATGCTCCGCATCGGTGCCATGAATATGATGACCCATGGTGTGGACAATCCTTTCATTGAATACCGTGACAGCTTATCAGATCAGAATCCGGACAAAGGTGTTTACTCCTTAATCCTGGCAAACCCTCCGTTTAAGGGCAGCCTGGATGCAGATACCGTATCTGCAGACCTGCTGAAAGTCTGCAAAACTAAGAAAACAGAGCTTCTGTTCCTGGCTCTGTTCCTTCGCATGCTGAAAGTAGGCGGCCGCTGTGCATGCATCGTACCTGATGGCGTGCTCTTCGGTTCTTCCACAGCACACAAGGCAATCCGCAAAGAAATCGTAGAAAACAATCGTCTGGAAGCAGTTGTTTCCATGCCATCCGGCGTTTTCAAACCATATGCCGGTGTATCAACCGCGATTCTGTTCTTCACGAAAACAGGTCATGGCGGTACTGATAATGTCTGGTTCTATGATATGCAGGCAGATGGCTACAGCCTGGATGACAAGAGAACACCGGTTAACGATAACGATATTACGGATATCATTAACAGATTCCACAACCGTGATGCTGAAACAGAACGTGCCCGTACTGAAAAGTCCTTCATGGTACCAAAAACTGAAATCGTAGACAACGACTACGATCTTTCCATCAATAAATACAAGAAGACGGAATACGTACCTGTTGAATATCCATCCACACAGGAAATCATGGCTAAGATTCATGAACTGGAAATGCAGATTACAGTAGAGCTGACGGAACTGGGGGCACTGCTGGAAACAGAAATTTAAAAGCGTAGCTTGCAGAAATTATGAAAGAAAGGGACAAATTCAGATTTGTAGGGATGATAGATGAGAGTGAAACTTGGAGATATTGCCATATTGATAAATGGAGATAGAGGCAAAAATTATCCGTCACAAAATGATATTAATACTGAAGGTGGCATTCCGTTTGTAAATGCCGGACATTTAAGCTTGAATACTATTGATTTTGAGGGAATGAATTATATTTCAGAAGCTAAATATGAATCCTTAAATTCAGGTAAATTTGTTAGCGGAGACATTCTTTACTGCTTACGTGGATCGCTTGGTAAGAAAGCAATTGTTCCAAAGGCTACGTTTGGCGCAGTTGCCTCATCTTTAGTTATTATTAGACCGGATTCTGAAAAGGTATTAAGTGAATACTTATTACTTGCACTTGATTCTTCCTCAATTCAAGAACAACTTCACAAAGCAAACAATGGTAGCTC
>JAFYKS010000452.1 GCA_017537495.1 Bacillota bacterium
GCGTCCCTCTTCATCATCTTCCATGTAAACGGTTACCTTCGGTTCTGCATTCTGCATTTCGATCACGCTGTCATCAACGTAGTCCCATTCCCAGTCCTGGTCCTTATCCAGCAGGTCAGCAATGTCCGCCGGGTCTTCCACCACGGTATCCATAATGTCCACGTTCATCAGTGCAGTCAGCACGGGTTCGATGCCCTCACGGTTTACATGAATATCAGCCTGAATATATTTCATCCTTTATCTCTCCTTATTTTCGGTTTCTGCGCAAAATATTACGTCTATCATTATACCGCAAATCTGTGGTAAAATAAAGTAGTCAGGAGGTGTTTGCTCATGAAAAACAGCCGAAATTATTTCACCACAGGGGAATTTGCCCGCATCTGCGGGGTAAAAAAGCAGACCCTGTTCCATTATGACGACATCGGTATCTTCCGTCCTGCTATCACAGGGGAAAACGGATACCGTTATTATTCCTATACACAGATTGAAACCTTCTCCGTGCTTATGGCACTGAAAGATCTGAACGTACCTCTGAAGGAAATTAAAGAGCACATGGAAAGCCGGTCCCCGCAGGCACTGATTCAGCTTCTGGAAGAACGGCGCAGTGAAATCGATGAGATGATCCGCAAGCTCCAGTGGTCGAAAAAATTCATCGACACCAAGATTCATCTGACACGTGAAGGCCTCCATGCACCTCTGGGAGAAATCGTTTTCGAAGATATGGAGGACGAGTACCACATCACCACCCGCTATAAAGGGCCTGATGAAGACAGGGATATCATGAAGGCGGTCAGTGACCATCTCAATTTCCGTCAGGAACTGG
Source organism: Bacillota bacterium (assembly GCA_017537495.1). Classification (GTDB taxonomy): domain Bacteria; phylum Bacillota; class Clostridia; order Peptostreptococcales; family Anaerovoracaceae; genus RGIG7179. The sequence goes on from JAFYKS010000452.1 coordinate 824, forward strand.
AAATTCCAAGCTGCTATGCCATCGGAGCTATCATCCCGGTGGACAGTGTTACAGAGGAAAACTATCTCTACTCCCATTTCTATTCCGTGGTGGACCGCGAGGATCTGCTGCCGGAGGACTATGAGCATGCCAACCTGGATACCGGAGGACGCTATATCTGTATCTATGATGACCAGGGCTACCAGAATATCCACGGAAACTGCATGAAGCTGATGGATTTTGCGAAGGAAAATGGTCTGCACCTGACCTCCGACTTCTACGAAGAAGTTATTCTGGATGACCTGTCCGTGAAAGACTATAACCACTATCTGGTGAAACTTGCCGTAAGAGTGGAACGCATATAACGGCGAAAAGGCCACCCCTTAATTAAGGGGCGGCCTTTTCTTTATATTATTTACAGGCAAGAAAAATGTCATTGAATTCTGTCATATCAACCGATTCACCGGAATCCTTTCTCTGGCGCGCTTCCATGATACGGCCAAAGTTCTTCTTGTTAATCGGATATTTTGTCATCATGACCACAACCAGCACCATGAACAGTCCCGGAATGAAGGTGAACAGATTGCTCACCCAGCTCAGCGCCATATCAGGCTGCATAGCCGCCGTGTTATCAAATTTTGCCATTTCCAGTGCAATTCCCAAAACCTGCAGACCGGCTGCAATGGACAGGGATTCGGACAATGCCTGCAGGGAAATTACTGCGCCGGAATGATTTTCTCCGCTTACCAGTTCTTCCACCTCACATACATCGTACAGCATGGACGGCATCAGCTGCCAGTAGCAGGTATTGGCCACAGAATACACCAGACATACTCCAATTACAGCCCCCAGAGATTCTACACCGATGAAGCGGCTTGCCATGAGAATCACACCGGAAATACCGATACCGAACATGAACACCGTTTTCTTATCGAATTTGCCGGCCAGCCGGGCAATAAAGGGAACAAAGGCCACTCCGCTGACTGTGATAATCAGCATCATGAGAGAGATTTCCTTCTCACTCATACCCAGATTATAGGTCATGTAGAATACACGATCTGAAGAGAAAATGGTATTTGCAATCAGATACACAATGCTGGAACCGATGATGAACCGGATTGGGCGCAGCTTGAGAATCTCCAGATATCCCCGGAAGATTTCCACGAACATCTTTACATCCATAAACGGTTCCTTCTTCTCCGGTCTGCGGAAATCAGCCTTCGACACATCGTCCTTTTTAATGGTCAGACCGCAGACAAGCAGTGATGCACCTGCACAGATGCCGGCAAACATACCTACAATCTGCCAGGACTGCTGCGTGGTGCGGCCCAGATTCATGCAGTAATCCACTATGATGGTCGGCATAACCATGCCTACACACATGCCTACCTGATTGAATACATAGGCATAGGAACGCAGTACAGTTCTTTCATTATAGTCTTCTGTCAGATCTGATCCCCAGGCCATGTAAGGGATAAATTCACTGGAGAAGCAGGTCCAGAAGAGAATAATCATGGCTGTATAATAGATAAACTTCACTCCATCGCTGGCATCAATGGCCGTGAACAGCAGGCTGGTTACTACCGCAACCGGGAAAGCTGCCGCCAGCAGGAAAGGTTTTCTTCTTCCAAAACGTGTAAGTACTCCATCGGACTTGTAACCGACTACCGGGCCGCAGACTGCTTCCCAGATGGATCCGATGGCAGAAATGGTTCCTGCCATGGCAGGGCTTACACCGGCTACCGTGGTCAGGAACAGCAGCAGATAGGTACCTGACAGAGTGTACAGTGTGTTGTCACAGATTCCTCCGATACCGTAGGATAACTTGGTTTTAAAATTAAGTTTCATTTTTACCTCTCTTTTCTATAAGAAAAGCATAAACTATACGGTAACCGTACAGTCAAGTGTTTCTGAAAAATTTATAATATAAAAAGCTCTCCGGTCATTTCACAGGCCGGAGAGCCTTGATATGTTCAGTATTATCTATTTTCTGGTATTCCAGGTTACTTCTATGTGGAATGGATCCAGTACAGGTTCCCGCTTTTCCGGCAGCAGCATATCGATGGCACCTTCCAGATTCCGAATGACGATTTCCTCTGCCCCTTCCTGAAATTCTCCATCCAGAGTCCAGTCCACATCGCTTCCGGCCCGGATATGAAACTCCCTTGCGTTGACAAAGGTTATCATGTTGGTGTCATAAAAGTTCTGCTGCTGCAGCATTAGAAGCAGTTCCGCCATCTCAAGCGGATCCTTCGGTGATTTAATCAGCAGCAGCTCAAACATACCGTCATTCAGATCCACATACTCGCTCCGGATGGTCAATACCCCTGCCACCGAAGTACAATTGCTGATGGCACCCAGCAGATAATCACCCTCATAGAGGGTGCCGTCTGCTTCGATGGCCATGTGAATCGGCTTCAGATTGGCAACTTCCTTTACACCAGCAAGTACATAGGCAGCATGCCCCAAAATGTTCTTAATACTCTGCGGTGTAGCATAGGAAGCCTTGGTAAAAGCTCCGAAAGAAGCAATATAAGAGAAGGTTCTGCCGTTAAATGATCCCAGGTCAATTGACTGACGCCTGCCGCTGAGAATTCCTTTGGCATTGAGAATCACGTCCTTTGACAGATTCAGGCTGTTTGCGAAATCATTAGTGCTTCCCGCCGGGATATAACCCAGCGGCACACGGACACCGCTTTCCACTATACCAGCTGCCACCTCATTAAAGGTGCCATCCCCGCCGATGGCCACCAACAGGTCAAAATCAGCCGCATACTTCTTCGCATAGGCTGTACCGTCCCCCCGGCCTGTGGTTATCAGGACAGACGGCATATAACCATTCCGCACGAAGAGTTCAGAAATATCCGTCAGATATTTGTTCGCACGCATGGTACCCGACCGCGGGTTCATAATAATTAATACTTTCTTTTCCATATTCAGTTCCCCCTATTTTTTTCCAAAATACATTTTTTATCTTTTCAGACTGCGGCGTATTTTCCGCACAGCTTTACGTATCAGAGGCGGCAGAATATCCGCATCTGCCAGCTCGTCCCTCTCCTGAAGAAGACGCGACTCCCACCAGACTTTGTTCAGTATCACACCCAGGAACTGTACCCAGGCCAAAAGATAGAACCAGAACATGAGGGCCACAAAGTTGGAGAAAGATCCATACAGAAGGTCATAATTTGCGGAAGCACTGCTGTATGCACTGTAAAATCCGGTTACGGCCATCATTCCCACCGATGCGAAAATACTGCCCGGCACCACGGCTCCGAACGGAATCCGATGGGTCGGAAGCACATAGTAGTTATAGGACACCATGAGGAAATACAGCACAGCCGCTGCCGGCCAGCGTATCAGCACCCATGTCATCTCAGCGATTTCCGTGCCTGCCACAATGCCAAAGACCAGCTTCAGAATCACTTCACCATAGACCAGAATCACCAGCGCAAAGGCAATGGTAAACACCGTAATGACCACTGTCTTCAGAGAACGGATTCTGTCGCGCAGATACCCCTGCCCTGTGGAGCGCCCGTCAGTCAGGGTATAGTTGGTGATACGCATCATGGAAAACTGTGCTTTGGACGCCGCCCACGCTGCCGTCAAAGCCAGGAACACACTGTTCACACCGGAGGGTGAATAGTCCAGCATGGACAGAATCATGTCCGCACCGTCTACCTTCAGCATGCTCTCAATGTCCAGCCAATCTTTGATACTTCCCAGAGAAATCGAAAAGAGCCCCAGCAGCTGTGACAGCAGAATAAACAGAGGGATGATAGACAGCAGAAGATAAAAAGCCATTTCCGCTGCAGCCCCCTGATAATAGGGATCCCTCAGTTTCCTGTAAGTCAGGATGCAGATATTCCGCACCCTGGCAGGAGTCATTTTCGTAAATCTGTTCAACCGTTTCCTATCCTTTCTGATAGCCCATTTCCTTCAGCTGACGTTCCAGTTCCTGCAGTGCGTGGGCACGGTGGCTGATCTGGTTCTTTTCTTCAGATGTCAGCTGTGCAAAAGTACGGTCATATCCATCAGGAACAAACAGAGGATCATAGCCGAATCCATTTTCGCCGGTTGGCTCTTCGATGATTCTGCCAGGACATTCCCCTCTTGCCACAATGACCTGACCATCCGGAAATGCCAGTGTGATGACACTGACAAACTGCGCGGTCTTTTCCGCAGCAGGTACATCCTTTAGCAGGAACATGAGCTTTTCATTGTTCTTTGCATCGTTTCCGTCTTCCCCCGCAAAACGTGCAGAGTACACGCCGGGAGCACCGCCCAGGTAGTCTACCATCAGACCAGAGTCGTCAGCGATGGTCGGCTGCCCGCAGACTTCCAGGATGCCCTTCGCCTTCTTCAGAGAATTTTCTTCAAAGGTTTCGCCATCCTCTTCTATTTCCAGTTCGTCAGGTACGCCTGCCTTGTCACGGGCAATGACTTCCATACCGTATTTTTTCGTAATGGCTTCAATTTCTTCAATCTTATGTTTGTTCTTGGATGCTGCAACAATGTATGCCATATTTACCTCCTAAATTTCGCCGGTGATTTCCTTCTGAACTGCATGCAGGTCACGGCATCCCTTTTCTGCCAGTGCCAGCAGTTCATTCAGGTCTTCTCTTGTGAACGGACACTCTTCGCCAGTGCCCTGAACTTCGATAAATTCACCCTTATCGGTCATTACCACGTTCATATCCACCTTTGCGTGGGAGTCTTCTGCATAGCACAGGTCCAGAATTCTTTCGTCGCCATTCATACCTACACTGATGGCAGATACCATAGCAGTTACAGGCAGCTCGCTGATCATGCCCTGTTCCTTCATCCACTTCATTGCTTCTACCATGGCTACAAAAGCGCCTGTAATGGAAGCAGTTCTGGTACCGCCGTCCGCCTGAATTACGTCGCAGTCAATCCAGATAGTACGTTCTCC
>JAFYKS010000453.1 GCA_017537495.1 Bacillota bacterium
ACTGCGGTTCCGGAGCACTGGTTGCCATTGATGTAGATACCGGGGATGTTCTGGCCATGGCCAGCTATCCGGATTATGACCCGAACATTTTCGCAGAAGGGATTTCCTACAAGGACTGGGCATCGGTTCAGAGCACCAATCCGAGAGATTCCCTGGCACCGACGCCTCTTTATAATATTGCAACCCGTTCTGCGGTGCAGCCAGGTTCCACCTTTAAACCGGTGACATCTGTAGCAGCCCTGCAGGCAGGTCTTAATCCGAAGTAGACGATCTATGACGGACTGTACATTGATATCGGGGACCGCCGGTTCGGCTGTGACAACTATAACCTCTGCGGCGGAAGCCATGGCCATGAAACACTGGTGGAAGGTATTCAGAACTCCTGTAACTACTATTTCTACTGCATCGCTACAGGAAAGAACTGGAAGACTGGAAAGTCTCTGGGATACGAAGATAATATCTCCATCGAAAAAATCATGGCAGTAGCAGAAGAATTTGGTCTGGGAAGTGAAACCGGTATTGAACTGGTGGAAACCACCACACCTCTGGCATCTGCAGAACGAAAGATGGCGGCAACCCGTGCGTCCCTGTGGTATACTCTTCAGGCCTATGCCGTAGAGTATTTCCCATCATCCGTTTATAATGATGAAGACAGACTGAAAGAAAATCTGGACATCATCTGCAGCTGGATTGAAGAAAACCCGGACCGAGGTACTTTGATCAGCAGAATCGCAGAACAGACAGAAGTGCGAAAGTCCAAGGTGGAAGCTGTGGCTGACCTGTGTAAGTATTCCTTCTTCAATCAGGCACAGTGGACCGTCGGGGACGAATTCAATATCGCGATCGGTCAGGGGGATAACGCATATACTCCTCTGCAGATGGCAAACTACGTGGCAACACTGGGCAACGACGGCAAACGGAATCAGGTGAACGTTGTCAAAGGTATCGAAGACGAGGGTGAAACCGTAAAGCCGGAACCATACCAGATTGATGTTACTGAAGAAGAAATGGCAACCGTTCTGGAAGGGATGCGCCGTGTAACCACCAACGGTACACTGGCTGGAATCTACGGATCCAGATTCCCTATTTCCGTAGCAGGTAAGACCGGTACGGCAGAAAAAGACGGTTATATCAATCCGAAGGATGAAGTTGCCTATGTAAAGAAGCATCTGTCTCAGATTGCACCTTCTCTCACATGGGAAGATGTGGAGAAAGAGATGGAAAAGCTGATGAAATCGGATCCGAAAAAATATTCAACAGAAAATAATACGGTAGATACTGCTCTGATAAAGGCCAGCGGCAACAAGCTGACACAGAGCCAGATCAACCGGTTTAAGGATACCTACGATGACTTTGCATGGACCATTGCCATGGCCCCTGCAGACAACCCGAAGATTGCGGTGGTAGCACTGCTGATTCAGGGCAAAACTTCCTACAATGCAGGTATTATGACCAGGGAAGTCATTGGAGACTATCTGAAAGTCAGCGAGGATTATGCAGAAGTTGACTTTTCGACGAAAATGCAGTAAGACTCTGGAGGAAAAGAAATGGGAAAAGTAATCGCAGTTGCATCCGGAAAAGGGGGTACCGGAAAAACCATGTTTGTGGCCAATCTGGGCGCCACACTGGCCACAGCGGGGTATAAGGTTGCTGTAATTGATATGGACACCGGACTTCGCAATCTGGACCTGTACCTTGGACTGGAAAACAATGTGGTATACGATGTAAATGACGTCATGCAGGGGGTCTGCCGCATTAAGCAGGCACTGATTAAGGATAAGAGTTTTCCGGGACTGTACCTGATGGCCGGTGCACCAAAGCGTCCGGACGGTGAAATCACTCCGCTTCATATGAAGGTTCTCTGCAAAAAACTGGCGGAACGTTTCGACTATGTTATTGTGGACGGACCGGCAGGAATTGACGACGGACTGGCAGTGGCATCTGCAGGTGCAGATCTGGCGGTTGTCGTGGTATCTCCGGACTATGCATCTGCCCGCGACGGAGAAATGGTCCGCATGGTACTGAAGGAGATGGGGGTTCCAAAGATTGGATTCCTTATCAACAAGCTGAATATGGACATGATCCGCAAAGGTTTTGCACCGGAGGTTTCCGACCTGACAAGAGGCTTCCACAGAGATTTGCTGGGTGTGGTTCAGATGGACGAAAATATTCAGGTTTCCACCAATCTGGGCGTTCCGATTGTATTCATGCAGGATACCTACATAGCGGACAACTTCCGCAACATCAGCAGCCGAATCCGCGAAGCTGTAGGCGGAGAATAAAAAAACAGATTATATTATCTGAAAATAAAAGAACGGCATATGTTATGCGAATGATTCCACAGGGGTTATCCCCGAGGACAAATGAACATAACATATGCCGTTTTATTATATTCTGTTAGAATTTCATTGCCTTGCTGTTTACTCCTACATTGAGAATCAGACCAATAGAAATCAGTGTGGCGATAACAGAAGTGCCGCCGCCGGAAAGGAGGGGCAGGGTAATACCGGTTACCGGCATCAGGCCCATGGTCATAGCAACGTTTTCGAAAATCTGGAACAGGAACATTCCGATGAAGCCGACTACAATCAGAGCACCGTACAAATCTTCAGAATCACGAATGATACGGGTAAAGCGCCAGTTCAGCAGGCCATAGAGGAGGATTACACCGAATCCACCGATGAAACCAAGCTCTTCACCGATAACGGAGAAGATGAAGTCCGACTGCTGAACCGGTATAAAGTCCAGTTCCTTCTGAGATCCTTTAAAGAGTCCGGTACCGAAGAAACCACCGGAACCGATAGCAATTTTGGACTGCCATACCTGATAGTTGCCCGGCAGGCTCAGGTTATCCGGATGAAGGAAGGCTTCAATACGGTCCTTCTGATAATCACCAAGGAAACGGTAAGCAATCGGTATTGCGGCTACGGTCAGTCCGGCACACTGGAAGAATACTTTGTAGTCAATTCCTGCGAAGAATACCATGAAAATCCACATGGATGCAAATACCAGTGCACTTCCCAGGTCTTCCTTTAAGACAATGCCGATAATCGGTGCAGCGTAGATGACTGCCTTTACGACGCCTTTAAACTCCTTCAGCTCATCCTTATGCTCCGACAGATAACCGGCCATAATCAGGACGAAGGAGATTTTGACGAATTCAGAAGGCTGCAGGGTAGTCACGCCCAGATTAATCCAGGAACGTGCACCGTAGGCAGAAATACCCAGCCCCGGGATGTATACTGTCAGCAGGAACAGGATGGAGAGCACGTAAAGCAGTTTTTCCAGTCCGTAGAAGAAATTATAGTCTACGGCAAACACGGCGAAAATGCAGATAAATCCCAGAAAATAGGACACTGCCTGCACGATAACAGCTCTGCCTTCACTGAAATTAAGCACCAGTCCTCCATCATAGATGGTACTTTCCAGCATGAGGAGACTGATAAATCCCAATATAAAAACAAGGAGCAGTATGACTTTGTCACAGCTCTTTAGTGTATTAAAAATTTTATTCATTTCTTGTCCTTCTTCAACTTGACATTTAGTTTACTAAAACATTATAATATATATTGTATGAATATATCAAGATTTAATTATGTAATGCAAATTATAATCAGATAAAAAATTTTGACAGAAAAAAACAGACTAGAAAGAAGGAGGTGTTGCAATGCTGACAAAAATCATTATTGCAGTTGTCGCACTGGCAATCGGTGCGTTAATCGGATATATCTATCGTAAAAACGTTGGCGAAAAGGCAATCGGAAGTGCTGAGCAGAAGGCGAAGAATCTGATCCTGGACGCAGAAAATAAATCCGAAACCATGAAGAAAGAGGCTATTCTGGAAGCCAAGGAGGAAGCTCACCGTCTGAGAACCGACGCGGAAAGAGATGCCAAGGAAAGAAGAGCGGAGGTGCAGCGTTCCGAAAGAAGACTGATTCAGAAGGAAGAAGCTCTGGACCGTAAGATTGCAAACATCGAAAAGAAAGAAGAAAGCATTACACAGAAAGAACAGAACCTGGTAAATAAACAGAAAGAACTTGATGGATTCATTAATAAGCAGATGGAAGAACTGGAAAGAATCTCCGGTTACACCGCAGAAGAAGCCAAGGCCATCCTGCTGTCCAACATGGAAAAGGAAATCCGCCATGAT
>JAFYKS010000454.1 GCA_017537495.1 Bacillota bacterium
TAAGGACACCGTCCTTGCCCACTTCAGCGACATCGGCCAGCCTGCAGATAAGCTGGACGTTACCTTTGAAAATGCACAGGCCAGAGTCCGCACCCTGGTTCTCATGGATAAGGCAAATCAGCTGAACGGCCTGGTAATCGGCACCGGCGACCTGTCCGAACTGGCGCTGGGCTGGGCTACCTATAACGGAGACCACATGAGCATGTACGGTGTAAACGGCAGCATTCCGAAGACACTGGTGCGCCATCTGGTACGCCATGAAGCGGAACTTGCGGCTGCCTGCGGCAAACAGGTTCTGGCAGACTGCCTCATTGACATTCTGGAAACTCCGGTAAGCCCTGAACTGCTTCCGACCAAGGAAAGCGGTGAAATCGCTCAGGAAACCGAGTCCATCATCGGGCCATATGAAATCCATGACTTCTACCTGTACTATATCCTGCGCTGGGGCTTCAGCCCGAAGAAAATCTTCCGCATCGCAAAGAAGGCTCTGGGCGAAAAGTACAGCGACGAAGTGCTGATTTACTGGCTGAGAAACTTCTACCGCCGGTTCTTCATGCAGCAGTTCAAGCGCAGCTGCCTGCCAGACGGTCCGAAGACCGGTTCCATCACCCTGTCACCGCGCAGCGACTGGAAGATGCCAAGTGATGCATGGAATACTGTCTGGATGGAAGAGGTAGAAGAACTGGAAAGGGATATTTTATAGATGATTTTTACGAGAGAACACGCGGAATATCTTTCCCTTGGAAGTCTTCTTCTGGGATGCGGAGGCGGCGGAAATGTTCAGCAGGGTATTAACGCTTATGAAGCGGCCTTCCGCTACGCAGAAGAACGCGGAAATACTGTTGAAGTAATCACTGTTGAGGAACTGGCCGAGCGCCATCCGGAGGGCGGCGTTGTCGTTACCATCTCCGGCGTTGGTTCTCCTGTTTCTCCAACTGCATATACACCGCCGGAATACTATCCTCGCCTGATGGAGCTGCTGGAGAAGCAGCTGGAGGGACAGAAGATTATCGGTTTCATTTCCTGTGAAATCGGTGCCTCCAATACGTTTGAACCTTTCGTTCCTGCATCCATTCTGGGCGTACCGGTTATCGACACTCCATGTGACGGACGTGCCCATCCGCTGGGTCTCATGGGCTCCCTGGGTCTGGAAAAGAAACAGCTGCCGGTGATGCAGTGTGCCGTAGGCGGACGTAAAGGTGAAAACGGAACAGCCGGACAGTATGTAGAAATCTCCGTAAGCGGCTCTGTGGAATCCTGCGCCGCTCTGATTCGTAATGCCTCTGCGCAGGCAGGCGGCTTCGTCATGGTAGCGAGAAATCCGGTTGATATTAAGTGGCTTTCCGAAAACTCCGCAGCCGGTGCTTTCGCACAGACCCTGGAACTGGGCCGCACCTGGAAAGAAATGCTGGATGCAGGTACCCCTGCAGAAAAAATGGCAGAAGAAGTTTCCCGGATGCTGGACGGAAAGGTTGTCTGCACCGGCAAACTGACCGATTACAGCTGCATTACCGAAAATGCACTGGATCACGGCGAGTTTAACATCAGTAATGAAGAGGGAGCTCACAATGTTACCTTCTTCAACGAATACATGACACTGGATGACGGA
>JAFYKS010000455.1 GCA_017537495.1 Bacillota bacterium
AATCGGAGTCAGTTTCATTTCCTTAAACTTGTCTACATCACGCCCCGATTTCACACCACAGTAGTCGGTAGCGAAAGCCAGTTCTTCGGTAGTTGCATTAATAACAAATTCTCCGCTTTCCTCAATCAGATGGTGGGAATGGCGGGACTTACGTACAGACACATAAGTCATCGGGGGATCGGAATTGACAATACCGGTCCATGCGATGGTAATAATATTCTTTTCATCACCGCTGCCGCAGGTTACCATGACAGCTGGTACAGGGCACAGAAGTGTGCCTGGTTTTAAACTGCGTTTCGCCATTTACTTTCTCACTTTCCGCAGCACCTGCTCAAACTCTTCCGGCAGAGGCCGCTCAAATTCCATGTATTCACCGGTTCTCGGATGGACAAAGCCCAGTACTCTGGCATGGAGCATCTGTCCTTCTTCTGTCAGCGGCTGCTTCTTCGGTCCGTACACCATGTCGCCTACAAGCGGATGTTTGATATGGGACATATGTACGCGGATCTGATGAGTCCGCCCTGTTTCCAGTTTTGCTTCGATTAAAGTATATTTGCCGAACCGTTCCAGCACAGTCCAGTGGGTAACCGCCCGCTTGGAATTCTGTGTGGTTACTGCCATACGCAGACGGTTCTTCGGATCACGTCCAATCGGCGCATCCACCGTTCCCTCATCCTTTGCCAGGTTACTGTACACCAGAGCAGTATAGCGGCGGGTAATGGAATGCTCTGCCAGCTGGGCTGACAGAGATTCATGAGCCATGTTATTCTTGGCAATCATGAGAAGGCCGCTGGTATCCTTGTCAATACGGTGTACGATACCAGGACGGATGACACCGTTGATAGAACTGAGACGTTCCCCGCAGTGGAACAGGATGGCGTTAACCAGAGTGCCTGTATAATTCCCCACCGCCGGGTGAACTACCATACCTCTCGGCTTGTTCACCACCAGAACATCATCATCTTCATAAACAATGTCCAGCGGAATATCTTCCGGTTCCACCGACAAAATCTCCGGTTCCGGCATCAGCAGTTCCACCTGCTGGCCTTCGCTGACCTTGAAATTCTTCGCAGTGCAAGGTTTTCCATCTACGGATACCTTGCCCTTTTCAATCAGCTTCTGTATATAACTTCTTGAACTTTCGGCTAAAAGCAAAGAAAGCACCCGGTCAATCCTGGTGCCTCTGCTTTCTTCATCGATTAAAAATGTATATCTTTCTTCACTGTTCATCAGCTTTTTCTCCCTGCTGCGGTTTATCGAAAAAGAAAATAAAAACTACAAGGAAGAAACATCCCACACAGATTGCAATGTCTGCAATATTGAATACCGGGAAGTCAATGAAACGGCAGTCAAACATATCCGTTACAAATCCCAGCCAGACACGGTCAATCAGGTTTCCCAGACCGCCGGAAATAATCAATATGAGTGCAAACAGCTGCGTTACATGCTCTTCAAGATGTTTTTCCATATACCAGACACCGAAAACCAGTGCAATCAGCGGAACCAGGGTCAGAAATCCCTGCATGCCATCAAACATATTAAAGGCAGCACCACGGTTCTGTACATAGGTCAGGTGAAACACATTCTTAATAACCGGAATGGTTTCGCCCAGCTCCATGCCTGCTCTGACTGCATACTTGACAATCTGGTCCAGCAGCAGAATGCCTGCTATGAGTAAATAACGTGTTTTTTTCATTCAGTATAATCTCGAACTTTCCTCAAATTAGCGGATGTGTACGAAGGTCTTCGTCAGATCTTCTTTTTTTTCCTCTTCAGCAGAAACTTTTACAGGTTCCATAACACGGGTAGCCTGCATGGAAGCCTCACTGCGTACTGTTTCCGCCTGTGTACTCTGAGTCAGCTGTTCCAGATCAGACAGGGAAGCCGGCAGGAAATCACGTTCCAGTTCTTCGAACCAGCCCGCTCCCATGGCATCCACACGTTCCAGTTCCAGTTCCAGCATCTGACGGTACTTTGCACGGAGAGCTTCCACATTTCTGCGCAGACGGCTTGCTTCATCAGTCAGTCTGCTGATGGATTCTCTTGCCTCTCTGGTTATCATTGCAGCTTCCAGTTCCGCATCCTTCAGAATAACCTGAGCACGGCGTTCTGCACTTGCTGCAATGTCATTCAGCAGAGACTTGGCAGATTCCAGAGTTTCGTAAACAGAACTTTCGGTGGACACATGACGGTCTACCTGAGTCTGTGACTTTTCCAGTTCCTTCTTCAGCTGGCGGTTTTCCTTCATCAGCTTTTCCATATCCAGAATAATCAGATCCAGAAAATCATCAACTTCTTCTTCTTTGTATCCTCTTACCGCTTTGGCAAATACTTTGTTTTCAATATCTGCAGGTGTAATCATAATCTAAATCTCCCTCAATTAGATAATAATCTGAATCAGTGCATTTGCAACGAACTGAATCAAAAAGAATGCCAGTAATACGGAGAAATCAAATACCCCTGTATTAAAACGGCTCAAAAGACGGCGGCATGGTTCTACCACCGGCTCGGTCAGACGAATAGTCAGGGCATAAATTTTGCCCAGAGTGCTGTAAGGATTTACCGGGAACCAGCTGAAAATGCAGCGTACCAGCAGAATGGTAGTCAGCAGTTCAGAGAACCAGTAAATGGCAGTAACTAAAAGTCCTCTCATAGTTCCCCCTTATCTCCACGGGCTCTTGTTTGCACCGAAATCGAAGCCGCCGCGGTCGTCCTGATTTGCCGCACTGATGTCCACGCTTTCAGGAGCGAAAATGAAGATGTTGTTTGCAACCTTCTGTACGCTGCCGTTTAATGCATAGGTAGCGCCGCTGAGGAAATCGAAAATCTTCTTGGCAGTTTCTGTTTCAATCTTTTCCAGATTGATGATAACTGGACGTCTGCCCTTCAGTCCGTCAACCAGCTTCGGACATTCATCGAAGCTCTTAGGCTCGATGAGAACCAGCTTGAAAGCATTGGTGCCTGCTACAGAAAGACGTCTTTCAATTGGAACAGACTTTGCGGCCTCAGATGGCTTGGTGAATTCAGCAGGCTTACGTACTGCTGCTGCAGAAGCTGCGAAAGAGCTCTGTCTGCCGGCATCCATAGCCAGCTTTTCCTTGGCAGCCTGCACTTCTGCTTCTGTTACCGCTTCATCTTCTTCTACTTCTTCAATACCGATAAACTTCTTTAAAGAATCAAATGCGCTCATAATACCCTCCCATTTTCTGTGGTGTTATTTTTTGGAATAATCTCTGGCACCGAAGATGGAGGTTCCCACACGAATCAGGTTGGATCCTTCTTCAATCGCCACATGGAAGTCACCGGACATACCCATGGACAGATACTGGAAGTCCAGATGCGGATGTTCCATCTTTCCATATTCGTCGTACAGCTTCTTCACTTCTGCAAAATACACTCTTGCATCCTCCGGATTTTCCTCAAAAGGTGCAATGCACATGAGGCCGCGGATGCGGATGTTTTCGCAGGTATCCAGAATATCCTGAATCATCTGTCCGGTTTCTTCTGTCTTAATTCCGAACTTGCTCTCTTCCTCTGCAGAGTTAACCTGAATCAGGATGTCCATAGTCAGATTATGCTGCTGGGCACGCTTGTTGATTTCCTGTGCCAGGCGGAGAGAATCCACGGAATGAATCATGGAAACCTTGTCGATGATGTATTTTACTTTATTCGTCTGCAGGTGTCCGATCAGATGCCATCTTACCGGCTTCACATGGTCAAACTTGTCCATGATTTCCTGCACTTTGTTTTCACCGATGTCTGTAATGCCGCAGTCGATGGCTTCATTGATTTCATCCACATCATGAAGCTTTGTCACCGCAACCAGCAGAACATCTTCGCCGTTTCTTCCGCTGCGTGCAGCAGCTTCGGCCTTCAGCTGATTGATATGTTCTATATTTTCTCTGATAGACATATGCGTCACTCCTTTTTCTCTGCTTCCTCAGATTCCGGTTCTTCGGTTTCCGGACGCAGGATTGTATAGTAATTCTGAACGGTAGAAACAGCATAACCTTCCGCATCATAGAAATAGTTCTTTTCTACTACGGTCACATCGCCGTCGCTGCTCAGAATTCTTACCGGTGTAAAGTTATAGTTTCCCAGCTTATCCACCACGTATACGCCCTTCTGGCCTTCTTCCTCCACAATACTGTCTGTTTCCAGGAAGATACCGCTGACGCTGGACGCAATCAGGGTGCATTTTTTCATACGGTACTGGTCAAAATCTTCATAATGGCGGTTGCATGACATTACCAGCATGGTTTCGTCACCCTGCACTGTCATGGAGTCAATATGCATTTTCAGCTGGGTGCTGTCTTTTCCGGACTTACCGTCCTGAAAATCTACAGTAATATTTTTGCCTTCACTGTACTTTGCTGCCGCATCTTTCTTCAGCCAGCACAGCAGATACCATTTCTGGTTGTCCACAATTTTGAACACTGCATCACCGGATGCCGCTTCACCGGACACCGCCTTCTTTACAGGATATGCCTCCTGCTTTTCCTTGGAAAGAACTGCTGAAGTAAGGGTGGTCATGGTCTCCGGAGTGTATACAGTTTCCAGTCCGTCATGGTAATAGCTGACAATCCCCTTCATATCAGAATGGTATGCCAGATTTCCCACATTGACGATATTTGCGCCGGAACGCATGAGACGTCCGGCTTTCACTACACGCTCCACAGAACCGCCGGATTTTGCCGGATAAACTTTTTCATTACGCACGAAAAGGCAGGTCGCCTCATCTGTTACCTGCAATGTTCCGTACTCAGCCGTATATGTTTCTACAAAAATGTCTGACACCTGGGGCACTACATAAATAGCCACATAAAGAAGCACCAGGGTCAGCAGATATATGAATATGGTACGCTTGGTACCTTTGGTCGTTTTCTTCTTTTTCATACTATATATTGTACCATGAAGAACTTTTCATGGCAACTATTCTCCAGACAGAATTTTGTCCAGAATTTTCTTTTCATCTTTTTTCAGCTTCCGGTCTTCTGCCAGCCATTTTTCCAGCAGATCCGGACGGCAGTCGCGTGTTCTGCGCAGTGCATTCTCAAGCTGCCACAGGTAGATGAGCCTGTGATTTCCTCCAAACAGCACTTCCGGAACCATCATTTCCGCATATTCACGAGGCTTGGTATACTGGTCACATTCCAGCAGACCGGAATAGATGGATTCATCGGTAGCAGACTCCTTTGTACCCAGAACACCCGGGATGAAGCGGCTCACGGCATCAATCAGCACCATGGCAGGAAGCTCTCCGCCGGTAAGAATATAGTCACCAATAGACACTTCTTCCATATCCCAATAATCCAGCACTCGCTGATCCACGCCCTCATAATGGCCGCAGAGGATTACCATTTCCTCCTGCTGTGCCATGTCCTCAATCATCTGCTGATTGAGATGGCGTCCCCTTGGAGACATGTACAGAATCTTTTTCTTTTTTACTTCTTCTTCCGGTCCGATGGAACGCAGAGCTCCGAAAATAGGATCTGCCAGCATGACCATGCCTACACCGCCCCCGAAAGGAGTGTCATCAGCCTTGCTGTGCTTATCATTGCTGTAATCGCGGATATTAATCAGGTTAATATCCAGAATGCCCTTTTCTCCGGCCTTGCCCAGAATGCTGGCTTCTGTTACCGGTGTGAACATCTCCGGAAAGAGAGTCAGAACATGAATTTTCATAAAACAGTCTCCTGTACTTTTAGTCACGGACTTCAGTGCCTTCATCATCGATAAGGCCCGGAATCAGTCTCACCTTTACAAATCTTTCTTCAATGTTTACTTCGTCCACGAAGTCACCTACAGCAGGAATCATTGCATCCTTGCCGCCGGCAGTCTTAATTACATAGATGTCCTGTGCAGAGTTCTGCAGTACATCCTTGATTGTTCCGATTTCAGCACCGGTTTCAGCATTGAAAACGCTGCATCCAATCAGGTCACGGACATAGAAAGTGTCTTCCGGCAGTTCTTTCAGGTCTGCTTCTGTAATCATTACGTCGCTTTCCTTCAGAGCTTCTGCCGCATTGCGGTCGTCTACGCCCTTGAATTTCAGAATGACCATATCGTTCTGGTAACGAACCTTTTCGATTCTGTATGTCTGGCTCTTGCCCTTACGTTCCAGGATAACTTCATCCAGTTCCTCAAAACGTTCCTTACAGTCAGAGAAGTGATAAACCTTCACTTCACCACGCAGTGCCACTGCATTTACAATTGTTCCGATTTTAATCTTTTCCATGCTTCTCCTTTAATAAACATAACAGGCACATAAAAATGATTTATGTGCCTGTAATCTGCTGCAATCCGAAAACCGTCATACCCCGAAGCGTGCGGGATTATTCCTTGACGATCTCCACTGTCACTTTTTTATTATCTCTGGTTGCGGCAGCCTTAACAACGACACGAAGCGCTTTCGCAATTCTGCCCTGTTTGCCGATTACCTTACCCATATCATCGGGATCAACCTTCAGTTGAATCACTGTTCCCTGGCGTGTGGAGGTTTCTGTAACTTCCACATTTTCAGGTCTGTCAACAAGTGACTTCGCAATTGCTTCAACCAATTTAGTCATTCGTTTTCACCGCTTCCTTAAAATTATCTGAATTATTCAACGATACCAGCGTTCTTGAACAGCTTCTTTACAGTATCAGTTGGCTGTGCGCCGTTTTCCAGCCACTTCTTAGCCAGTTCTGCGTTGATTTCGATAACCTTAGGTTCCTTCATTGGGTCATAGTAACCGATTTCTTCGATGAACTTACCATCTCTTGGAGCTCTGGAATCTGCAACTACTACTCTGTAGAAAGGCTTCTTGTGTGCACCCATTCTTCTTAATCTGATCTTTACCATTTTAATTGTCCTCCTTAAAATAATCCTCTGAATTTCTTGTTTTTCTTCATGAAGTTCGGATTGTTGAACTGCTTCATCAGTTTCTTCGCGTCTTCATATTTTTTAATTAAACTGTTAATTTTGCTTACCGGCTGGCCGCAGCCCGCTGCAATACGCTTTCTTCTGCTTGCATTCAGAATCGATGGATCCTTACGTTCTGCAGGAGTCATGGACTGGATGATGGCTTCCATCTGCTTGAATTCCTTCTCGCTCTTTTCCACATCATCGTCACTGATCTTGCCGCCTACGCCAGGAAGCATTTCCAGCATCTTGCCGATACCGCCCATATTTCGAATTTCACCCATCTGGTCTACGAAGTCTTCGAGAGTAAACTCATTCTTTCTCAGCTTCTTTTCCAGCTTGGCAGCTTTCGCTTCGTCATAATTCTCCTGGGCTTTTTCTATTAATGAAAGCATGTCCCCCATACCGAGGATTCTGCTTGCCATTCTGTCCGGATGGAACGGTTCCAGGGCATCGAACTTTTCGCCCATACCCATGAACTTGATCGGACGTCCGGTAACTTTCTTGGCAGACAGTGCAGCACCGCCTCTGGAGTCACCATCCATCTTGGTCATGATGATACCGTCGATGCCCAGCTTGTCATTGAAGCCTTCTGCAGCATTCACGGCGTCCTGACCGGTCAGGGCGTCCACAACCAGCAAAATCTCATGAGGCTTAACTGCCTTCTTGACTCTTACCAGTTCTTCCATCAGCTCTTCATCGATCTGCAGACGGCCCGCAGTATCGACGATCAGCACGTTGTAGCCACGCTTCTGTGCTTCTGCCATCGCTTCCAGTGCAATGTCTTCTGCTACGCGGCTGTTTCTGTTTGTATAAACAGGAACGTCTACGGTCTTACCTACAACTTCCAGCTGGTCTATAGCCGCCGGTCTGTAGATGTCGCAGGCACAGAGCATAGGCTTCTTTCCCTGCTTCTTTAAGTAATTGGCCAGCTTACCACAGGTAGTAGTCTTACCGGTACCCTGCAGACCAACCATCAGCAGAACGGTGAAACCGCTTGGTGAATAAGTCAGCTTGCTGCCGGTGCCGCCCATGAGGGAAACCAGCTCATCGTTTACAATTTTGATAACCTGCTGTCCCGGGGTTAAGCTTCCCAGAACTTCCGCACCCATGCACTTTTCCTTTACGGAAGCAACAAACTCCTTTACAACCTTGAAGTTAACGTCGGCTTCCAGCAGGGCCAGCTTGACTTCACGCATTGCGTCATTGATGTCGCTCTCCTGGAGCACACCCTTGCCGCGGAGCTTCTTAAAGGTGCCTTGCAGTTTTTCTGATAAATTCTCAAATGCCATAAATTTCTCCTACTCTTCTTCCAGACTTACGATGATGTTCTTCACCTTCGCCAGTCTTTCGAGGATAGCTGCATCAGACGCTGCAGCAGCGATTTCGTCGATTTCTTTTTCTATCTCTTCCAGTGCCTGGCTGGAAATCATAAATTTCTCCACCAGACCCAGCTTGTTCTCATATTCTGTCAGGGACTGCTCAGCCTTTTTCAGTGTATCATGGACAGCCTGTCTGGAAATACTGAATTCTCCTGCAATCTCTGAAAGTGTCAGATTCTCTTCATGATACAGTGCCATAACCTGGCGCTGCTTCTCGGTCAGCAACTGACCGTAGAAGTCATACAAAAGGCTTGTTTCCGCAATCTTTTCCATTTCTGTCATCTGCGTTCACTCCTTTTTCCTGCCCTCATTTCAGGGCCGTATCAAGTCCCATAACTTGACACCTTAATGACTATACCATAAACAAAAGACGGTGTCAAGTTTTATTTCTTGACACCGTCAATTTTTTTGAAATTTTTTTTATCTTTTTTAGTAGTTAATTACCTCGATGGTTCCGTCCTTTACCAGGTTGATAAACAGACGTCCAAGCTCAGGGTCGAACTGGGTTCCCAGATTCTTTTCGATTTCCATCAGAGCATCTTCCACCGGCATCTTATTCTTGTAAGCGCGCTTGGAGACCATGGCATCGAAGGAGTCCGCGATGGACAGACAGCGTGCACTGAGCGGAATATCTTCTCCGGAGATACCTCTCGGATAGCCCTTACCATCAAAACGTTCATGATGTCCCAGTACCGCAGGAATTACATAGTCCAGAGACGGCAGATGACGGATCATTTCGATGGAACGTTCCACATGCTGACGCATGATGGAGAATTCCTCAGGATCCAGACGGCCGCTCTTGGTGAGGATAACGTCCGGAATACCGATTTTGCCGATATCGTGGAGCAGACCGGCCTGCTGAATAATTTCCACATGATCGGAAGGCAGACCTGCATGCTCAGCCAGCTGGGACGCATACTTGGATACACACTGTGAGTGGTTGAAAGTATAGTGGTCCTTCGCGTCGATGGCTGCAGTCAGCGCAAAGATGGTCGGTGTCAGTTCCTGAATTCCGCCGTCATGCTGTTCATCCTCGGAACGGGTTACCTGGCTGTTATCGAAAATCTTAATGGCATTCTTTCCGTGCTGCTTAATCTGGAATACAGTCATATTCGCGTAGGAAATCAGCTGGTTTCCGTTAACAGCAGACATCGGATAACTGCAGATACCTGCAGAGAATGTCAGGAACTTCTTAATACGTTCTCTGCTGTTGGAAATGTGATCCGCCAGCAGTACCTTCACCTGCTCGGTCTTGGCCTTTGCAGTCAGTGCATCACAGAACGGCAGCAGAACTGCGAATTCTTTTCCGCCGTATCTGGAAATGATTGCAGTATCACCATATGCCTGCTCCAGCATGCGAGCGAACTGCTTCAGCATCTTGTCCCCTTCCTCACTTCCGTACAGTTCATTGTACAGACTGAAATCGTCCAGGTTCAGCAGAGCCAGTGTAATCGGTGTCGCCTTCTTTTCGAACTGTTCGTCAATGCGGCGGTTCAGAGTTCTTCTGTTCAGCAGACCTGTCAGAGGGTCCAGCAGTGCTTCCTTTTCCAGTACCTGATACAGCATTGCATTCTTCAGTGCAATGGCTGCTACAGAAGCGATGGATTCCAGGAAGTTAACATCATCGTAAGAATAATTTTTCTTCTTACCCTGCTTATCCGACAGAATTACGAAACCATGGATACGGTCTTCGCCGCGGAACGGCAGAATGTACGCAGCATGGATATATGCAAGCTGCTGTTTTTCATCTTCCCACATGCTCTTATATGCCGTGGTCTTCTGGAAGTCAGAATAAAGCAGTCCGGAATTATTATTCTGCAGACGCTGCATCATCGGATGATCCTCACGGAAGGACAGCGGCTTTTCCAGAGACTGAATATTCACGTCAGAAGTGTATTCTCCCTTTTCCGGATCATACATACAAATGTACATATGCTCGGTTGCAACTTCTTCCTTCACCAGATCCGCAAAACGCTGCAGGATTTCATTGGTCTTCAGGGTAGAGTTAACTGCAGTGGAGAAATTATGTACCTGGTCATCACGGCGCATACGTTCACGGATAAACAGACCGTCATGGAGTTTATTCAGCCCCATGAACAGCAGAATCGCAACCGCAGAGCATGTAATCGCAATCACCAGAGTGGTATTCATTTCAGTATTGCTCAGATGCTTCATGATGAAAGTATCCACCGGCTGATAAATTGCAGAAATAGTCATACCTGTAATCAGGATGGAAACCACATACATGGAGCCCTTTGATGTGATCTGATTGAGCGCATAGAACCGCTTCTTATAGAACGCGTAGTAAATGCAGACTGCATTCAGAGCACAGCCCATTGTATCTGCAGGAATCGTTGTAAACATAGTATTCACTGCGATACCCAGCAGCATAAGTCCAATACCGACAAACAGCGGTATCAGATATGCAACAGGCATTTCTTCTTCCCGGAGAGTCTTGGACAGCATACGCCAGATGCAGCCAAATACTGCCACGGCATATACCACAGGGAAGACTGCAGGCCACTTCAGACCATAAGTAAGGTCTGTAACACCATCAGTGATGGTAACTTCCGGTGCCGTCATGAATACATCATATACATTCAGAACAACCAGCGCCACAGTCAGCACGCCGAAAAGAATCTTCAGGAACTTGCCCTTCTGTTCCGTATAGTTGGAGAACAGCAGGAAATACATATACGGTACCAGGAAGATACCGCTCAGGGAAACTTTCCACCAGAATGCCACATCAGGATACATCTGCATACGCATGAGGAAGGCACCGCCCGCCCACAGAATAAACGCAATCAGAAGACCCATGAAGGAATTGATGGAAGAGTCTTTCTTCGCTGACAGCAGCGTAAACAGCAGGAATACGTTACACAGAAGTGCCAGCATAGGAACCTGCGTAAACATGAATTCGTGCAGGAAGTTCATCATCTGCCACCTCCTGTTCTATCCGCATCATGCAGCATGTGACTCAGGTCGATCACATCACGCATGGACGGATTAATCTTACGGATCTGATATCCGTAGCGTTCTTCGAAGCGCTTCAGTGCTCCCATCGGCAGAATCGTAACCACCAGAGGTTCCACGCCCAGAAGACGTTTCAAATCTTTATAGTCATGGTCATAATGGCGGAAGTAAGCGCCAAAATGATCCTTTATCAGCTGTTCATCCAGATATGCAGCCTGAGGAGTTTCAGCATTCAGTTCTACAAAGAAGTGCATGAAGGAGCGCTTGTCCCCATTGTATTCCTTCATCGCGAACCAGTCTCCCACCGGCAGACATGAACGATCCAGAACGCAGCGGATACTGCCTTCCGTAATTCTGGTAAAACCTGCAATATCAATAACCCAAGGAACACGGTCAACATATTCGAACTGAGGAAGCATTACACCTTCCTTTTCGCTGACAGTACGCAGGCAGCGGTACATGTCGCCCGGACGGTAACGCATGAAGGCGCCGCCCTTGAAAGTGGTCAGAACGATTTCGTATTCCTGATTTGCGATAACTTCATCCATAGTATAGGTTCTAGGTATGTAGGATGGATCCGCCTCATTCTTTAACATTTCCTCTCTAGGAATGAATTCATAGAAGGCGTTGTCAGGGAAGAACACCAGACCGTTGCGGTTCCAGGTTTCTGTACCCATACATCCTGGCTCTGTACCACCGTGGATTTCCAGCGGTCTTCTGCCCCATGCTTCTTCCAGCTCATCGCGGAAGAGAGCAGTATCTGTACCTACACATACGAAGCCCTTCAGATCAAAGATATCTTTTGGCTTAATCGGACGCTTATCGCGATCGCATACATACTTGGCCTTGATCAGACGGCTCAGCATGGAAGGGCTGATACCCATCAGCTTCTTCGGATCCAGACCACCGGAAGATGCGTAGTTTTCAAAATTCTTTGTGATGGTATATACCACACTGCTCATGCCGAAGAACTGATCCAGACCGCCCTTCATGGCAGCAGCAAAGCCCTTCTTGTTCTGTTCTGTGAAGGACAGATTTCTGGCTTCTTCCAGGGACGGCATGAACTTCAGATCCATTTCCGGTGCAATGAGCAGAGGGAACAGGCCTGTAGCATATGGCAGAGGTGCCAGACCATACAGACTCTTATCTCCGTTCTTAACCCTGAACTTGCCCTTTTCCTCACTGGTGGACAGAATCATGGCCGCCAGAATGTTATTGGTATATACATCCAGCATTTCTCTGGTATACGGCGCCAGCTTCTTCGGACGGCTTCCGCTTTCCCAGGTTGTTTCCAGCCATACTACCGGATCTCCCGGGAGCATTTCTTTTTTCTGCATCAGCAGAACATCCGCATAATCCTCGTAGGTAGTCAGCGGAATATTTCTGCGGAATTCCTCTACAGAAGAAGGCTTTTCACCATGCATAATCTTCTGTCCCAGACCGGATCTGGAATACAGCTCGATCTGTTCTGCCAGCAGACGCTTCTGAATCTGCATGTATTCATTAATATTCAAATCAAGAAATCCACAGTATTCATCCCAGATTTCTTTCATCTGACAGGTTTTCAGCTTGTCCTTGAAACGCATAGTGCTCCTCCTTTCTGTAAATTTTTATGTACTCTCTGCTCCTCCGGCTTATTTTATCCGAGGGAACAGATAGGGCACTTCCTTTTTATATTCTTCATACCCTTCCAGGTAAACCGGGAAGAAATATCGGTCCTGAAGCCAGGTATAGCCCAGGTTCAAAAACGCAAACCAGAGGGCAAGCCCCATACCATCCGGAAAAATCATACCGAACCCCAGTGAACAGAGCAGAAAGCTCCACACTCCGGGATGCCGCATATGACCGTAAAGTCCCTTCCGGCTGACCGTTGTCCCCATCAAATCCTTCGTATACCCCTGTTTTCCCCTTGCGATGTCAAGCACCGCGCCATAAAACACCAGCCCTGCTGCAAGAACTGCAATTCCTGCCGCAAGTATAATTCCCCTGGATGCCTGACCTTTCACTGCCTCTGCTGCAAAAGCAACCAGCAAAACCATCAGCCCCAGCAGAAACCACGGGTTACTGCCTGTTTTATTCTGCCGGATATTCCGGCACTTCTGATATTCATACAGCACCATGAGCCCGAAAGCTCCTGTGCCTGTAATTAACTCAATCATAAGGTTTCCCTTTTCGTAAATGCAATTCCTGCACATCCGCTGCCGGCATAGATGCCGATAACCGGACCTACCGTTTCCATGCGGATTTCAGTTTCCGGAGCCTCCTGCAGAATCATATCCCGCAAAATCGCTGCCTTCTCCGGTGCTGCTCCGTGAAATACAGTTACCGGCATATCCGGATTTCCTTCTTTCAGAAAAGCATCCACCACTTTTCTCATGCCGATTTCATAATTTCTGGCAACAGCATGATCCCGAACCAGGCCATCTTTGAAAACCAGAACCGGTTTTACGCCCAGTACATCTGCAGCCATGGCTGTTACTGCACCGACACGTCCGCCCTTACGGGCATTTTCCAGAGATTCCAGGACGATATAAACACCCATCTTCGGCTGCAGTGCTGTAAGTTTCTCCATAATCTCACAAGACGACAAACCGGCACCTGCCAGCTCTGCTGCTGCACGTACCATCTGTGCCATTCCATGAGAACACTGCTGTGTGTCATATACATATACAGGAACCTGCAGTCCCTTTCTTTTAACCATCTGTGCGGCCGAAACTGCTGCTGCATAGCACCCCGACATTTTAGAGGTAATCATAAGACACAGAACCTCATCTGCATCAGCAGCTGCGCTGCGGTACGCTTTAACAAAATCACCCAAAGAAGGCTGTGAGCTGGTTGGCAGCTGCTCTGTCTCCGCAAGCCGTGCATAAAAATCATCTGCAGAGATCTCTGTCATATTCCGGAATTCGTCCTCTCCAAAAAGTACTTTATCCGGAATCATGAAGATTCCAAGCTTCTCCGCTTCATCCAGCGGAAGATCACTTCCCGTATGAGTGACCAATGCAACTTTTTTACGGGTCACGAAATAAGCCTCCATCTATGTTTATCTACAAAAACGCATAGTTAGACATATTTATATTAATACAAAAAATTTTTGAAATCAACGGGCACTTTTTGTATTACTGTGAAAATTAAATAATTTTTTCCATTTTTGAGTTTCACTTTTGTGTTTTCCTTTCATTTTGTAACCAAAAGTGTATCCCCATTTTTTTGACATGAAAATATTGCGGCCTCCTGTAAAAAAAGGTATAATTAGGGCGAGTTAGAAAACAGGGGTGTATATATGGCTTTTTATATCAATGGAAATCATCTGAAAGCAGCATTCACCGAGGCCGCCTTCAGACTGAAAAATGAGAAAGACACATTAAATAAACTGAATATATTCCCGGTAGCCGACAAGGATACCGGTATCAATATGGCACTTTCCATGGAAAAAACAGCCGCTCATATTTCTTCCTGCGGCTGTGCCGCAGAAGTAGCGGATGATGCTTACATGCAGCTGCTGGAATATGCCCATGGCAACTCAGGAACAATTTTGACACTCTTCTTCGAAGGGTTTGCTGACGGTCTTCCTGCAGACACTGAGGAAGTATCTGGCAGTCAGTTTGCTGCAGCCATGCTGAAAGGTGCAGAAAACGCCATGAGCGGCGTGGAAAAACCTATGTCCGGCACCATTTTATCAGTAGCTATGCAGAGTGCTTTAGCTGGTGTTTCTCTGTCTGAAGTGACAGATGATGTAGGTGAAGTAATCTGCCGCATCACGGAAGAAGCCAGAAGTGCCCTTCTTCAGACGGCACACCAGAACCCTGTGCTGAAACCATTCCGCGTTATTGACTCGGGAGCTTACGGATTTTGTCTGATTCTGGATGCATTCCGCAGCAGCGTTGCACCGGACCAGCCGGAAATGCCGTATCCTCCATTTATTCTGCCAGATACAGAACTGCAGGAAGAAAACAGCTTCCTGTACCGTTACTGTACAGAGTTTCTCCTGGAGCCATCCGCAGATGCAGACCTTTCAGAACTGGAAACTGCTCTGAAATCCATGGGAGACTGCTTCCTTATGGCTGGAAAAGAGCCGCTGAAAAAGGTTCACATTCATACAGAGCAGCCGGAGCAGGTTCTTACACTGGCCTCAGCCTACGGAACTGTACGCGGCACAAAAGTGGACGATATGCTCGCTCCACAGTAATATATGACATCAAAAGAGCTCCCTGTAAAGGGAGCTCTTATTCGTTATATTGTCTTATTTTCTGATGTCGGAAATGTAGCTTACACGGAAGGTTCCGTTCATGGCAACCAGTTCCTCAATCATCTGCGCATCTGTCATACCGGACACGCCCTTCTGCTCTGCCATAATTCCCAGCAGGGAATAAAGATCTGTGCTTACTTCAGGAATAAACTCTTCCACTTCACAATCAGTCAGTTCACACTCTTCCTTCATGATTCTGATTGCTTCCTCATAGGTGGCAATTCCGTCAATCAGTCCGTTTTCCAGTGCCTGTTTCGCTGTATAGATTCTGCCGTCAGCAAGTTTCGTTACTTCTGCCACAGACATATCACGGCCTTCTGCCACCAGTTCCACAAACTGTTCATAAGCTTCATCCACCAGAGACTGGAAGATTGCACGCTGTTCATGAGTCATCGGCTCCATACCGCTGCCCATTGCCTTGTTGCTGCCGGCAGTAATAGTGTCCACCCGGATTCCCAGATTTTCCAGAAGTTCGCTGATATCCATCAGACTTCCCATGGTGACACCAATGGAGCCGGTCCAGCAGTTCCGGTTGGCCAGAATTTTATCGCACGGTGCAGAAATGTAATATCCGCCGGATGTGGCCTGTGACTGCATGGCAGAGTATACCGGACGGCCTGTGGTTTCCTGGTACTCCCTGATGGCAAAATACAGCTCATCGCTGGCGAAAACGCTTCCGCCTGGGGTATTTACATGAAGAATCATCCCCCTGTTCTCCTCGTCATTTATCATGGCATCGATGGCATTGAGCAGGTACTGATGATTGTATGTACCGGTACCGTATTCATCAATTTCCCCTTCCACATACAGGCTGCCGATGTAAGCATGCCCAAAATCCGTGTCAACAGCTGCAGCATCATCGCCGCCGCCCAGATCCAGATTGCTGAAGGTTTTGCTGCATCCGGTCACCAGGCCGATAATGCACACCACAATCAGCGCCAGAATCAGCAGACCCTTCTGCCAGCCTTTCATTTTCTTTTTCGGTTTGTTTTCCAGAACTACGGTTCTTCCCTTTTCTTCAGTATTCGCAGCATTTACATTCTCAAAATTATCCAAAATATGTTCCTCCTTCTGCTCTATGGCTGCACCTATTGTAACATGATTCGGCAGTATGCGAAAGGAATAATTTATATCCTCCAGAAAATAAAAAAACACCCTAGCATCTTCACGACACCGGGGTGTAATATTTTGCAGGATATGTAATTACTTCTTCTTTGTCTTTGGCTGGCTCACGATGAATTCAGCGCGTTCGATTGCTGCATCGATATTTTCGCAGATATTCTTTTCGCCTACCTTTTCCAGGAAACCGCCCTTTTCCATTACCTTCATAGGCTGTTCGTTTACATGAGACAGTACCAGAGTAATGCCCTGCTTTTTCAGACGTACGCGCAGGTCTTTCAGAGCATTCAGTGCAGTAACGTCCAGAGCAGGAACGCCTCTCATACGCAGAATCAGACATCTTGTATGAGCATTTACACCGATTTCCTTCAGCTGATCAGCCGCACCGAAGAACAGAGGGCCTGTAATTTCGTAAACCGCGATAGACATTGGAATGTGACGCAGGTGTTCCTGTTCCGCCAGTTCCTTCAGGTCATCTACCTTATCAGCACCTTCCAGTTCTTCTACATAAGTCCAGCGTTCTACACTGGTTTCATCACTCATACGCTTCATGAACAGGATACATGCAGACAGCATACCTACTTCGATAGCGATTACCAGGTCGAAGATTACTGTCAGCAGGAAGGTAGCCACCAGAACAGCGATATCGCTCTTTGGTGCAGTCTTCAGCAGACGGATGAACTTTCTCCAGCCGCTCATGTTGTAACCTACCATAATCAGGATTGCTGCGATGGTTGGCATTGGGATCAGAGCTGCATATGGCATCAGTACCATCAGTACCAGCAGCAGAACAATTGCATGAACCATGCCGGAAACCGGAGTACGGCCGCCATTCTTGATGTTTGCTGCAGTTCTTGCGATTGCACCGGTAGCAGGAATACCGCCAAAGAGTGCAGATGCTACGTTACCGATACCCTGAGCTGTCAGTTCTGTGTTGGAGCGATGCTTGCCGTTAATCATACCGTCTGCAACTACGCAGGACAGCAGTGATTCAATAGCAGCCAGAATTGCAATGGTGAATGCATCCGGCAGCATGGTCTTCACCAGGTCATAGCTGATGTGCGGAATATGCAGGGATGGCAGATTGCTGTTAATGGTATACAGGTCACCAATAGTGTTTACATTCAGCGGCAGCAGCTGGGTCATTGCGATACCAACCAGAACCGCAACCAGTGACGGTGGGATTCTGTCAAAGAACTTCGGCATCAGGTACAGGATTGCCAGACAGATTGCACCTACCAGCAGTGCGTGCCAGTTCCAGGTTGGGAACCCCAGAATGAATGCATGTAACTTTTCCATGGTTTCAACGGTGTGCATACCCGCAGGATAAGTTACACCGAAGAAGTCCTTCAGCTGACCGATAACGATGGTTACAGCGATACCGGAAGTAAAACCGGTTGTAATTGTAAACGGAATAAACTTAATCAGATTACCCAGGCGGAAAATACCCATGAGAATCAGGATAATCCCTGCCATAATGGTTGCTACAGCCAGGCCATCCATACCGTTTTCCGCTACGATACCTGCAACAATGGTTGCGAAGGCAGCAGTCGGACCGGATACCTGTACCGCACTTCCCCCGAAGGCAGAAATTATGAAGCCGGCAATGATGGCTGTGTAAATACCCTGTTCCGGACCTACACCGGATGCCAGAGCCAGAGCGATGGACAGCGGCAGTGCGATAATCGCAACAATAATACCTGCAATAACGTCCTTAACGAATTGATCCTTGCTGTAGTTTTTCAGCGTTGTAAGAAGCATTGGCTGCATCTTTTCCATGATTGTTTCGAAACCTCTTTTCTTTATATATAACTTAGCAATAATTAGCAATAATTTAGCACAACATTATAATTATGACAGAATTCTCTGTGATTTTCAAGGGGTAACGCCCTCTTTTTTTTACAAAATCTTCACTTGCATATCATATATAAACTCTGAAAAAAATAACTGTTGACAGTGTACTATTTCGCATGGTACACTCACCTTACAAGAGGGATATTCCATTGCTGCGGCCTGGGAAGCCGTCAGCAACATAGAAATTTCTGAAAGGGGGATTTTGATGTTTCAATTAGACCTGAAAAGTCGAAAATCCATCTACGAACAGGTCATGGATAACCTGAAAGAACTGATTATGACAGGGACACTGTCTGCCGGTGAGAAGCTGCCATCGGTACGTGATCTTTCCAAACAGATCACAGTG
>JAFYKS010000456.1 GCA_017537495.1 Bacillota bacterium
CCAGGTCACTGCGAATACCACACTGATAGAGGCACCTGCATAAACAGTTTCTGCCGCAATTTCAAAACGGTCTTTCACATGGAAGTTATACAGCGCACCCACCAGGGAGATGAATGCAAAGATAATACCGAACATGATTTCCAGCTTGCCTGCGCCGGAAGTCAGAACCGCCCACATGGTCAGGGACGGTGCCAGAACCAGCAGGCCGCGGCGTACATTCATCATACGGTCAGGTACCAGCAGCACCAGAAGACCGCAGACAATCAGAATCATACCAGGCTGAAGGAAGTTAATCATTGTGCTTACCTCCCTCATAATAATCGGTCGGACGCTGAATCAGATGAGCCAGAACAATCTTTGCGATAAAAATCAGCAGCCACGCTCCGGCGAAACCAATCAGAATATCTGCACCCGGAATTTCATTCCATGGCATATGATAATGGGGATGTGCAAAGAGAACTTCAATAACCACCATCACCAGGATAAATGCAGTCAGAAAAATATAGGCTTTTTTCTTCATCTTACATTCCTCCCTTCGTGATTGCTTCCGATGCCATCTGCGCCAGATCATACAGGTGTACCCCTGCATTCGGTTCACATCCCAGAATAATTGCGATAACAGCCGTAATCATCAGAGGCACCAGCATGGCAGGAGCCGCGTCAAATCCAGCCTTTCCGCCATGGCCGTGTTCCCCATGACCGTATCCATGCCCATGACCGCCATGACCGCCGTGACCACCCTGCCCGTGTTTGTGGGCAGGAACCTGCCCTGCATTTCCCTTACCGAAGTCCATTTGCACTACCGGCATCAGATATGTCAGAGCCAGCAGAGCTGCAGCCACCAGAGCTGCCATGAAGAACGGTCTTCCCATCATCCATGCACCCTGCAGAATGTTCATTTTGCTCACAAATCCGGCCATCATCGGAAGACCCGCGATACCCAGAGATACGGTTGTAAAACAGGTAAAGGTCGCCGGCATACGTTTTGCCAGGCCGCCCATGGTTGAAATTTCAGAAAGTCCGGTGGTGACGAAAATCGCCCCGGCACTCATAAATAACGTAATCTTCAGGAATGCGTGCGCCACAATGTGAAAAATCGCACCTGCAATACTGTAAGGAGCCAGCACGGCAATCCCCAGTACGATATAGGACAGCTGTCCTACTGTGGAGAATGCCAGACGGGCTTTCATATTATCCTGCCGCATTGCCACCAGAGAGGACAGCAGAATGGTTGCCGCCGCAAACCATGCCAGAATACCTGCCCCGCCGCACCAGGACGCAGCCTCAGGTCCGAAGACATAGCAGACTACACGCAGCACACAGAAAGCGCCCGCCTTAACAACTGCCACCGCATGGAGCAGTGCACTGACTGGAGTCGGTGCCACCATTGCAGAAGGCAGCCAGCCATGAAGCGGCATAACACCGGCTTTCACCGCGCCGCCCACAATCATCAGGAAGAAGAGCAGGCACATAAGTCCTGCTTCCATGGAACCCGCCCGGATGAAACCGCCCGGTACAAACTCCATGGTTCCGTACTTCACATAAACCCATACGATTGCAGCAAAAAACATCTGACCGGAAATCAGAGTGTAACCCAGATACTTCCGTCCGGAAGCTTTTGCCTTATCATCACGGTAATGTGCCACCAGCGGATAAGTTGCCAGTGTCAGCATTTCGTAGAATACGAAGAAAGTCAGCAGATTGCCCGCCAGAGCAATCCCTGCTGCAGAACCCAGACATGCAGCGAACGCCGCAAAATATCCTGTCTGGTTCTTTTCATGGTGCCCGCGGACGTATCCGATAGAATATACGGATGTGAGGATCCACAGAGCACTGGCAATGCACGCAAATACCATACCTGCTGCATCGGTTCTCAGAGTGAGATTCAGTCCGTCAGCCAGTTTCCACAGATTTGCGGTATACTCCTGACCTGCCAGTACAGCAGGAACCATGGAAAAGATCACTGCTGTCATGGAAACCGCTGCAGTCAGAGTGATTGCCTCACGTGTATTCGGTTTCACGCGGCTGCCGAAGAATAAAATCAGTAATGCTGCCAGCAGCGGAATTGCCACTGCCAGAGCCGGTCTTAAACTAAAAATCATCATGCCAGAAACACCTCCATTAAGGTTGGTTTCAGCACTTCGCCCACCAGCCATGCGTTTCCAAGGCCCAGACCGATGATTGCAATGGCAGCCAGTGCCAGCGGAACCATCATCTGCCAAGGCAGTTCGGAATGACCGTCAAAGTGATGTTTTTTCCGTGCCATAATATGCACTCTGCCGAAGTTTTCATGCTCTTCTGCAGCTTTGCGGAGAGGTTCATGACCGCCATGGGAAGGTTCTCCTTCAGCCACAGTCGCTCTGTTCATAAACAGTTTTTCGATAATGCGGAAGAAGTAAATCGCTGAAAGCAGGCTGGAAACAATCAGCACTGCTACAAAGTACCACTGACCGTTCTGGATTGCCCCCAGAGCCAGATACCATTTGCTGAAGAAGCCGGCAAACGGCGGCAGACCGATCATGGACAGTGCACAGATAATCAGTGTCAGTGAAGTCTGCGGCATTTTGCGGTATACCTGACCGAAATCATCAGTCACATGCACCCCGTACTTGTACTTCAGCGCACCGGATGTGTAGAACAGTCCGGTTTTCATGAATGCATGGCTGAGAATATGCAGTACTGCACCAGCCAGACCATATACGTTACCGATAGCAAAACCTACAGCGATATAGCCAACCTGGCCGATACTGGAGAATGCAAGGATTTTGTTGTATGTAGAGTAACGCAGGGCTTTCAGGGATCCATAGAGGATGCCGCAGATGCCCAGAATACCGATGACATCAAAGAACAAATCCATCACCGGACCTGCGTCCCTGAATACACAGTAGAAGAAACGCAGCATACCATAAGCCGGAACCTTAATCATAATACCCGCAATCATAGGGTCTGCAGAAGGATGTGCATAGGAATGCGCAGCAGGCTGCCAGCCGTGGAGCGGGAACAGAGCCATTTTGATGCCAAAACCTACAATCATGCAGGCTGCGGCCAATATAATCAGATTCTCGCTGTGAGCAGTTCCCAGACGTGCTGCCAGGTCTGCCATATTCAGTGTACCGGTGGCTGCATAGAGGAAACCTACACCCAGCAGATACATGGATGCACCGATGGTGCCTGCCATCAGATAACGGAATGCAGCAATCGGACCTTTTTCTTCACCAATAGCAATGAGACCGTAACCGGAAATAGCTGTGATTTCCATGAATACGTATAAGTTAAATGCGTCCCCTGTAGTTGACATGCCCAGAAGACCTACGGTCAGAAAAGAAATCAGGCAGTAGTAGCCGGTGGACTGGAACCATTTTCTTGGATTTGCACGTTCAAATGGACTGCTGTACAGAGATGTCAACCAAGAGATTGCCGCAACCAGTACGATGACCGCACCGTTTACGCCATCTACGACAAACTCAATACCGTATGGAGGATGCCAGCCACCCAGGTAATAGTGGACAGGTTCCCCTGTCTGAATAATTCCGGCCAGCTGTGTTACAGCACATACCAGGGACAGGAAGAGACAAGTCATAACCATACGCTTGCCTGCGGCAGCATGATGCAAGCTTACCAGCGGGCAAAGCACGGCACCGCAAAGTGGAAGTGCAATGACAAGCACCGGCAAGTGTGCCATGATATTCATCATGATTTGCCCCCCTTTCCGGTGATTTCCTCTTCTTCAATGGTACCGTAAATATCACGGATTTTCATGAGAAGAGCCAGACCCACGCCGGTAACCCCCAGGCTGACAACGATGGCAGTCAGCATCAGAGCATGAGGCAGCGGGTTGATATAAGTTTCTGCATTAATGTAGTCAGATGCAATGGTAACCGGCAGTGTTGCACCCTCCTTCTGACCGAATGTCAGGAAGAAGAAGATAATGGCAACCTGCATGATATTCATGCACATCAGTTTTTTCATATAGTTGCTGCATACAATCATTCCGTAAATGCCGATGGCAAACAGAATGAAAGTCAGCATGTAAATTCCCCAGTCTGCAAGGAGAACTTCAAGTCTGATTATTATATCATTCATCTTCAAAATCCGTCCTTTCCAGTACTACTTCGAGAATTGTCATAATCACGGCTGCTACACAGATACTTACACCGATTTCAATCATCAGAATACCGGTGGTGTGCAGTCCGGCTTCTCCGTGCGCCACAAAAGCAGCAAACGGAAGCTTGCTGTATTCCAGGAAATTGCCGCCAAAGAACATAGGCAGAATTCCGGTAAATGCATATACGAATACGCCCAGACCGGCTACGATCAGCATCTTTTCTTCACGAACTTCACCGATTCGCGTTACGAAAGACGGCATGATACGGTCCAGCAGGTATGCACAGGCAACCAGAGCACCTGCCTGGAAACCGCCCCCCAGAGACAGTTCACCATGGAAAAGTACATAGACGCCATAAATCATTACCACAGGTACAATCAGACGGAAAGATGCCTGAAGAATGGTACCGCCATAACTTGCGTGATGCTCCCTGTTCTGAGATTTTGAATACCACGGCTCATGCTTCTTCTCCCTTGGAATTACTCTTTCCTTGGTGGACAGAACCATCAGAGTCGCAATCCCGGAAAGGAACAGCACACAGGTTTCAAAAAGTGTATCGAAACCTCTGTAGTCGGCCAGCACCGCAGTTACAATATTGTTGGCATGGGTATCTTTCTTGGCACTCAGAATGTAGTAAGGAGAAAGATAACTGTTTGCAGGAGAATCCTGCGCCCCGATTACCGGAAGCCAGCTTCCGGCTTTCATGCCAATCAGTGCTGTCAGTGCAATTACAATAATCAGGCCGAGTGCAGTTCTTTTAGTTTTTTTGTCCATTATTTACACCGCCTGTTGATTGACTTGATTGCAATAACGAAGTATACGGTGGAAATCGTACCGATTACTGCCTCTGTAAAGGCAACGTCGGCGGCGCCCACCATAATGTAAAGCAGCATGGCTGCAAAGCTGAACGCACAGTAAATAATGGTGCAGGACAGCAGATTTTTTTCGAAAATAATGCAGATGGAGATGCTGATCAGTGCCATCAGCAGAAGACCTTCCAGCAGTAATACAGGCATATCAGTTTTCCTCCTTCTTTTCTACACTATTGCAGGCACATTCTGCTTCCGCAGC
Source organism: Bacillota bacterium (assembly GCA_017537495.1). GTDB lineage: Bacteria > Bacillota > Clostridia > Peptostreptococcales > Anaerovoracaceae > RGIG7179. The sequence continues at coordinate 5,177 of JAFYKS010000456.1, forward strand.
CAGTCCCTGCTTATAAGCGACCTTACAGATAATATGGGTGCCGATAGGACTGGAAAGGCAGACAGCCAGCATTACCAGCAGAATTTTGATACCGGTAATGTTTACACCCTCGTAAATAAACAGTCCCAGGCCGCTGAAAATCAGCCCTGCAGAGCCGCAGATACCTGCCGCATGGGAGCGGCAGTAGAAGTCCTTCATACGGAACACGCCGATGGTGGATGCTACAAAGCACAGGAATCCGGCAGACATACAAAGAATCGTCAGAATATTTCTAATGTCCATGCTTCCGTCCTCCTCTCTGTCCCAGGAACTTAGCCAGTATTACAGAACTGAGGAAGCCCAGAATCCCGTAAGAAATGGCAATATCTACGTACATGTCACGGCGTCCGTCCACGAACCCGATCAGAATCAGAATCAGGATTACCTTGGTGGACATGACCAGAATACCAATCAGCTTGTCATATACGCTGTTTCCCTTAAACAGGAATATCAGCATCAGAAAAGTCAGTGCAATGATACCGATCATAATACATAAAAAGAATGTTTCCATCATATCAGCACACCTCCTTTGGAATATGGGTGGTTTCCGCTTCCGGCATCGGTGTGAATTCACAGGTTTCGCCGAACAGTGCCGCAACCTTGCGCTGCATGGTTCCTTCCAGCAGACCTTCTGCCATGCCCTTTGTCAGTGCATGCACTTCAAAAATACCGTCGTCATTTACATCCACGGTAATGGTTCCAGGCGTAAGGATAATAGAGAATGCCAGAATGACACTGGCCATGGGATTCTCAAAAGGCATGGAGAAATAAGCCATGCGCGGCTCATAGTCCATTTTCGGACTGAACACCAGGCAGGTAACTTCCACGCTGGCTTTTATGATTTCCTTCACAAGCCAGAAGAAATATACAAATAATTTCGGATAATTTAAGCCAAATACAAAATATACATTTCCCGTCTTCTCATTGGTTATATTAAGGAGCGGGTAGCAGATATACGCAATGGCAAGAGATGAGCAAAGGCCGATAAGCAGAAACTTTCCTTCAAACTGTCCGGAAAGCAGCACCCAAACGGCAAAAAGCCCCAGGGAAAGCTCGAAAAAGTGAGCCTGAATCTGCTGATATTTGTTTCGCATCAGTCGATTTCCTCCTGTCATAAACTACAAAATGCAAAAATAGCTAATAGATTAATTATACCTAACTGTTAAAAGTGTGTCAAGAAAATGCTAAGAAACCGTACAGAAATACGCACAAAAAAAGGAAGTCTGAAGACTTCCTTTCCTCTATATGTCCTTATTGTTCCGAGTTCCCCTCATCCCCCGGAACCCACTCCAGAATGTCACCGGGCTGACAGTCCAGGGCACGGCAGATTTTGTCCAGTGTCTCGATACGGATGGCTTTGGCCTTCCCATTTTTTAAAATAGAAATGTTGGCCATAGTAATTCCAACCCGTTCCGAAAGCTCAGTGACACTCATCTTCCGCTTGGCCAGCATGACATCAATATTTACGATAATCATAGGCCCTCCTATACTGTCAGGTCATTTTCCGCCTGAATGACCGCTGCCTTGTACACCAGATGAGACAGTGCCGCAGCTGCCACACCGATACCCACACCGAATACATCAACAGCCAGAGAAATCAGGAAAATACCCGGATTATTCATATTCAGCATCAGGAACAGAACGTTCCCTGCAAAGAAATATGCCACATCCCCTAAAAACAGCTGTGCAATATTCATCATTCGAATTGCATTTTCTTCACAGAACGAATTGTCAGCCTTTATCTCGCCGCACACGTGCCAGAACTCAAAGAGTGCCAAATAGCACGGTATCCCTGTCCCCCACAGGAATAAGAGCCACGGCCAGAATGCACTCACCAGTCCGGTATCCTCCACCAAATCCTTCCCCACGGTCGGCAGAACCAGAAAATATACCACCGCCCCAATGATGGCAAGCCCGATACAAATCACTTTCAGCAAATCTGCAAGTTTTCTCTGCGTCATAATCCCGCACCTCCTTCTGTACTTTTATAGTATGCCCGTCGATGCGAAAAGTCAATATATTTTTATCGTAATTCGAGAAATTTTTATTTAGTCTCTGCTCTTATAATACAGCATGCAATGGCAGTACCCCTCAAAATCCGGGTCTGCAATCTGATTCTTGAACTCCTGGCAGATGCACTTGTTTTCTTCTGTCCGCTGGAGACGGCATGGGCAGTAACCGCCTGTCCGCTTCAGACCCTCACGGATATCCGCCACGATTTCTTTATTTTCATTTAATTTTACAGCCATGTTTTTTCCTCCCCGCAAAATATCTTTTTTCACTGTCTATACTTTACCACAATTTCTTTTTCTTTACCACGGTTTCGTTATTGACTTATGTCAGGAATGGGCGTATACTGAAATCATCATAAGTGACATATGTCAGAAAGGAGCCACCATGCCAAGACCATGTAAGAGACGGCGCATCTGTGCTTTGCCCGGTGCTCTCAGCTTCGGCCCAATCGGATGCCAGACCGGACACGACAGCCGGGATCCTGTGGCCATGACCCTGGATGAATATGAAACCATCCGTCTGATGGATCTTCTTGGATATACCCAGGAAGAAGCTGCAGTCAGCATGGACGTAGCCAGAACCACGGTGCAGGCCATTTATGAAAATGCGCGCCGGAAACTGGCACAGGCTCTGTGTGAAAGCCGCCAGCTTCGCATTGAAGGCGGAAATTATATTTTGTGTGAAGGCAGAGGACGGGGCTGCAGCTGCCGCCGCTGTCAGAATGAGGAGGAATAACAGTATGAAAATTGCAGTAACTTACGAAAACGGTCAGATTTTCCAGCACTTCGGTCGTACCGAACAGTTTAAGATTTATACCGTAGAAGACGGTGCAGTTGTTTCCAGCGAAGTAATCGGAAACGACGGCTTCGGTCACGGCGCACTGGCAGGCTACCTGGCAGAAACCGGTGTTTCCGCACTGATCTGCGGCGGCATGGGCATGGGTGCAAGAATTGCTCTGGATAATGCTGATATCGAAGTATATGCAGGTGTTTCCGGTGATGCAGATGCTGCAGTAGCTGCTCTGCTGGCAGGCGATCTGGACGCAGGAAACGAACCAAACTGTAACTGCGGCGGCCACCATGATCACGGACACCACCATCACCACCATCATGAACACGAGCACGG
>JAFYKS010000457.1 GCA_017537495.1 Bacillota bacterium
TGGACTGTCTGCTGGTGTCCCCTCTGATTTATATGATTTTTATGCCAAAACCTGTCCGTAAGCACATGAAGGATGTAAATAACCTTACGCCTTACGAGCAGAAACTCTATGACGCAGAGAAGGCTTCCAATCCAATGGTGGACAAGATGCTGAAGAAATAAAAGAACAGCGGAAAAAACTTCCCGAAAGCATAATACTTTAAAGAAACGAAAAAAGCTGGCAGCGTGATAACTGCCAGCTTATATTTTTTTTGTGTGATTTAGATAGCCTTCAGGAAAGCTTCCACGTCTTCTTCGGTGGAGCCCCAGCCTGCAACCAGTCTGATTACAGAGTTGGTTTCGTCGAATGGACACCAGGTGTAGAAGAAGAAGTCCTTTTCCAGTTCCGCAATCTGTTCGTTTGGCATGATTACGAATACCTGGTTGGTCTGGTGAGGCAGCCACAGCTTGTAGCCCTTAGCCTGCACGCCTTCTGCCAGCTTGATAGCCAGTTCGTTTTCCTTCTTGGACAGTTCGTAGTACAGGGATTCCTTGCCGCCTTCGAACAGTGCCTTCAGCTGAACAGGGATCAGACGGCCCTTAGCCAGCAGTGCACACTGACGCTTGATCATGTAACGGAAGTGGTCGTCGAACTTTTCAGGATTTACGATAACCAGAGCTTCACCGAACAGAGCACCTATCTTGGTACCGCCGATGTAGAATGCGTCTACCATGTCAGCGATTTCTTCGATTTCCAGATCGTTGGTAGGCCAGGTCAGAGCAGTACCCAGACGTGCACCATCTACGTAGAAGGTCAGACCATGCTTGCGGCAGCAGTCGGACAGTGCCTGCATTTCAGCCTTTGTATATACACCGCCGTTTTCGGTCGGATGGGTGATATAAACCATCTTAGGGATTACAGTGTGTTCATCTTCGTGGTGCAGCAGTGCCTTTTCCACATCTTCCGGACGGAGCTTGCCGTCTGGAGTCGGCATTGCAAACTGACGGTGGCCGTTCAGTTCGATGGAACCGGTTTCATGTACATAAATGTGGCCGGTTGCTGCGGTGATAACACCTTCATATGGTCTCAGACCTGCGGAAACAGTAGTGGTGTTGCAAGGGGTGCCGCCTACGAAGTAGTAAACGTCTGCATCAGGCTTGCCAACCCACTGACGGATCATTTCAGTACAGTCATCGCTGAAACGGTCCAGGCAGTAGCCGTCGGTGTGTTCCATATTAGTATCCATCAGCGCCTGCATAATCTTTGGATGAGCGCCCAGGCTGTAGTCACTTCTAAAATAAATCATGGTTTTGTACCTCCCCGATTTTGTCATAGCATTCTATTCTCATTCTACTTGATTGCTGCAGGTTTTGCAATTGAAATAGTAAGGAATCTGACAAAAAACAGTAAAAAACGGCCCGCAGGCCGTTATTTTTCTTTTGCATGCTGGTATTTCTCTTTGGTAGCCATGCCGCCGCGCAGGTGGCGTTCGGCCTTGTTGCTTTCCAGGACATCTTTTACTTCTGCGGCCATGACCGGATTCAGTTCCAGGAGCCGCTCCGTGACATCTTTATGTACGGTGGATTTGCTGACCCGGAATTTTTTCGCGGCTGCCCGCACAGTGGAGCTGGTGCTGATAATATACTGTGCTAATTCATATACGCGTTCTTCGATATAATCTTTCATTGGCAGACCCACACTCCTTGCTCATAGTTAAGAACAATATATGCAGAGGGAAAGCGGAATATGTCCGCTGCCGGCATTGTATATTTCATATAAAACGTGTAAAATTAAGTTCTTATATAAATCACTTGTATCTTGTGGCTCAATACCTTTTGCATAATGCTCTAACAAAGCCTTGCGAA
>JAFYKS010000044.1 GCA_017537495.1 Bacillota bacterium
GCAGAGAATGGAACGTGAAGGCGGTCTGACCATCCTGGAACTGGGCTACATGCTGCTCCAGTCCTATGACTTCATGGTAATGGCACGTGACTTCGACGTTAAGATTCAGTTCGGCGGCAACGACCAGTGGTCCAACATCATCGGCGGTGTACAGCTGACCAAGAAGAAGACTGACAAGGACGTTTACGGTATGACCTTCTCCCTGCTGACCAACTCTGAAGGCCAGAAGATGGGTAAGACTGCAAAGGGTGCTCTGTGGCTGTCTCCTGAAAAGACCAGCCCATATGAATTCTTCCAGTACTGGAGAAACGTTGGCGATGCAGACGTTAACAAGTGCCTGCGTATGCTGACTTTCCTGCCTATGGAAGAAGTTGAAAGACTGTCTGCACTGGAAGGTGCTGAAATCAATAAGGCGAAGGAAGTTCTGGCATTCGAAGTAACCAAGCTGGTTCACGGCGAAGAAGAAGCGCAGAAGGCGCTGGACGGTGCACGTGCAGCATTCTCCGGCGGCGGAAACATGGCGAACATTCCTACTACTGTAATGCCTGCAGCTGACTTCGAAGGCGAAGGTATGGGTGTAGTAAACCTGATCAGAACTCTGGGACTGGTTCCTTCCAACGGCGAAGGCTTCCGCACCATCGAACAGGGCGGTCTGTCCATCGGCGGTAAGAAGGTTGAAGACAAGAAACTGATGGTTACTGTGGACATGTTCGAAGACGGCAAACTGCTGATCCAGAAGGGCAAGAAGAAGTTCCACATGGTAGAGCTGGGTTAATTGTGTTATGGCCAAGAGAAATAAAAAAGGCGGCTGGACCGGAACTGCAGCCGGATCCAATGCTGTGAAAAGCGGCGGCGGACCGCAGGTGGAAAAACAGTTCGGTGAGCTGAAAAAGTACGATGCCAAGCGCACACCTTTCCAGAGGGCTATTCGTGTTCTGCTGTTTGTGCTGGTATGTGTTCTGGCGGGAAGTCTGATTTATCAGGTTACACCGAAAAACATGGCGGAATACTGGGAAGTGGACACACAGAAGGAAGCGATTACTGCTGTGGAAATTACCGTTTATCCGGAAGAGGGTGACAGCGTGAAAACGACGCTCGCATCTCAGGCGGATATCGAAACTTTCTATACAGCTCTGGATGAAACCAGTCTGAAACGACTGTGGTTTGCAGATAAGGAAGGTGTAGCATTCACCTCTGACATCCGTGTATATGTAAACGGCGAAAGCGAACCTTCTTATGAAGTTGGCTTTGCAGAGAATCGCGTGTTCTTCCTGAACATGCCGACTTATGACTGGTATCTGGCAGAAGGCGCACCTCTGCTGGACTATCTGAAATAGATTTGCAATACATAATAAAATGAAACAATCCCGCGTGGATGCAGATTTCTGCAGCTGTGCGGGATTTTGTATTGCGGGCAGGTTGACATCGGAAGAAAAACCGTGATATACTGAATCCGCTGGTTGATGGAAACGGGAGAGAGCGGATTTTGCAGGGCAAAATCTGCCGCCGAAGGTGCTGAAACTCTCAGGCAAAAGGACCGTTTTCGGACAGCGCTCTGGAAAGCGTGCACACACGACACCACCGATGAAGCAATCCAACACCCACGGAGAATCTTTCAGGTAAAAAGACAGAGAATTCTACTTTTTATTTAAGATCCTTCAGGAGGTGTTTTTTTATGTTTACAACAGAAAACATTACATTCGTACTTGAAATCATCGGGACGGTAGCATTCGCTCTGTCCGGTGTAACCGTGGCCCTGGATAAAAAGATGGACCTGCTGGGTATCATCATTCTGGGCCTGAGCCCTGCCATCGGCGGCGGGATTATCCGCGACCTGGTTCTGGGCATTCATCCGCCGAAGGCCTTTCAGAATCCGGTGTATGCGACAGTGGCTATCATGGCCATTCTGATCTTCTGTCTGCCGCGGGTTCTGGATTTCTTTGCAAAACACAGAAAGTTCTATGATTCCCTCATGCTGGTATCTGATGCCATCGGTCTGGGTGTATTTACTGCTGTAGGCGTGGCTGCGGCCTTCCATATTTCAGAAGAGTACAGTATGTTCCTTTATATATTCGTAGGGGTTGTAACGGGTATTGGCGGCGGAGTGCTCCGTGATACGATGGCATCGGTGGATCCTTATGTATTCGTAAAGCACTTCTACGGTACTGCATCCATTATCGGGGCGGTATTCTGTGTAATCTGCTGGCGTCTGCTGGGTGAAAGCACCGCTATTATGCTCTGTACCGTTCTGGTTATTGTACTGCGTCTGCTGGCTGCAAAATACCGCTGGAAACTTCCGAAGCCTCAGATGCCTGATTACAGCACCGGAAAACTGAAGCGTAAGTCAGCAAGCCAGTACAGAAAGAAGAATTAGACATGAATAACGACAACAGACAATGGTATATAAGAGGTCTGCGGGAAGGGGTTCCTATTGGCCTGGGGTATTTTGCAGTGGGGTTCACACTGGGCATTGCAGCCAGAGAAGCAGGGATTACTGCGTTTCAGATGGGCCTCATGTCACTGATGCTCCATGCGTCTGCAGGGCAGTTTGCCGTGATTACGGTGATTGCAGGACAGTCTGGTTATCTGGCCATGATGATTACCCAGCTGGTGATTAATATCCGTTATATGCTCATGTCTGCGGCTCTGTCCCAGAAGATTAATCCGAATACTCCACTGTGGAAGCGGATGCTTCTGGCTTATTTTGTGACCGACGAGATTTTCGGCATCTCTGCTTCCGTAAAGGGTGAGCTGAATCCGTGTTATAATTTCGGGGCTATTTCTGTGGGGTCCCCTCTTTGGGCTCTGGGAACCGTGCTGGGTGTGCTGGTGGGAAACATTCTGCCGGCCAGTCTGACCAGTGCACTTGCAGTAGCCTTATATGCCATGTTCCTGGCTGTCGTAATTCCCGCGGCAAAATCCGACCGCACGGTGGCTGCGGTAGTGGCGGCCTCTATGGCAGGCAGCTTGGCATTCACATACCTTCCTTTATTATGTGAGATTGACAGCGGTACCCGTATTATCATACTGACCGTGGTAATTGCAGCTGCGATAGCAGTAATCCGGCCGGTACCGGCAGAGAAGGAGGGACAGTGATGAATCTGCAGCATAATACCTATATCTATTTTGCGGTGGCGGCACTGACCATTTATGCGATTCGCGCACTGCCTCTGACTCTGATTAAGAAGGAGATAACCAATACGTTTATCCGTTCCTTCTTATATTATGTACCGTATGTAACGCTTGCGGTAATGGCCTTCCCGGCGATTGTTACGGCGACCAGTTCGCCGGTATCCGGGATTGTGGCTTTTGCGGTGGCACTGATTGCCGCATGGTTTGACGGCAACCTGGTAAAGGTTGCGGCGGCGGCCTGCGCTGCTGTGTATCTGACGGAGCTTCTGATACTCTAGAATATAACTGTGCAAAATATGTTGAAAAAAGTTTAAAAAAGGTATTGACTTTCTAAACATAGTGTGTTATATTAATATAGTTGCCGCTGAGCGGTGACTGAACATTGAAAACTTCATAGTGTAAGAATTTAGTCAAATAAATTTGAAACAATCAGCAGAAATCGGTAAGACGATTGAGCGGAGAGTTTCTCGACAATTTCTTAAAAACAGACAATA
>JAFYKS010000458.1 GCA_017537495.1 Bacillota bacterium
GCCATGACTCATTCTGCAAAATATCTGATTCAGACAGCTTGCGGTCCGGTTCAGGGCTGTGCAGGGCCGGTTGCGGGAACTGCAGCATATAAGGGGATTCGTTATGCTACAGCAGGCCGGTGGGAATATCCGGTGCAGGTGACAGGCTGGGATGGCGTTTATGATGCTACTTCCTACGGTCACTGCGGTTACCAGGCCAGAGCTTTTTATGATGAATCAAAGAACCCAAAGAAGCATTTTTATTATAACGAGTTTCGTAAGGGCGAAACCTATACTTACAGCGACGACTGTCTTTTCCTGAATGTATTTACACCGGAAGACGCTGTCGGTGCTGGAGAAGGACTGCCGGTTATTATCTATATTCACGGCGGTTCCTTTACGGGCGGATGTGGCTTCGAAAAGCACTTTGACGGACCACTTTGGCCTCTTCATGGCGTAATTGCCGTGACTATCAATTACCGTCTGGGACCATGGGGATTCCTCTGTCTGAAGGAACTGGAGGAAGAAGCCGGTCATACGGGAAACTATGGTCTTTACGATCAGTTGACTGCCATCCGTTGGGTAAAGGATAATATCTCTGCCTTTGGCGGCAATCCGGAAAATATCACTATCATGGGGCAGAGCGCCGGTGCTATGAGTGTGCAGATCCACTGTGAAAGTCCCATCACAGAAGGGCTCTTCCAGAAAGCAGTTCTGTCCAGCGGCTGCGGCATGAGTTCCATGCTGGCAGGAAACCGTGAAAAATCTTCTGAATACTGGGCGGAAGTTATGAAGAGGTGCGGCTGCACCACCCTGGAAGAATTCCGTGCACTGCCTGCAGAAACCCTGTACACCGTATGGCAGGAAACGAAGAAAGAAGTAAAGGGCGGTACCATGGCAGTCTTCCCGATTAAGGACGGCCTGCTGGTAACCGGTAAATCCCATGCACATAAAAAACACCTGGCCTGCATGGCAGGGTCCACCAGCCACGATATTGCAGCGGCGCTGACGCAGCCTCTGGCCAAGGGATGGTGCAGGAAAAATGCGGAGAAGGCCTATGTGTGGTATTTTGACCGGTATCTGCCGGGGGATGATAACGGCGCATGGCATTCTTCCGACCTGTGGTACTGGTTCGGAACCTTAAAAAACTGCTGGCGCCCTATGAATGAAAAGGATGCTCAGCTCAGTGGCGAAATGGTGGAGTACCTCTGTAATTTCGCAGCTACAGGAAATCCAAACGGATCGGGACTGGCAGAGTGGAAAGAAACCGGTAAGGGACAGAAACAGGTTATGATGATGGGTGAAGAGGAATCCCACATGGGTATACCGCCTCTTATGAAACTAATCCGCATCATGCTGACTAACAAAGCCGTAGGCGAGTAGAGGAGGGGGTTTTATGACAATCAAAGCAGTTTTATTTGACCTGGATGGAACCCTGCTGCCCATGGACCTGAAAACGTTTCAGCTGACCAGCGGCCGGCTTTTCTGCGAGAAGATGACTGCCCACGGCTACGACCCGGAAAAGCTTGGAGAAGCACAGTGGAGCGGAATTCATGCCATGTCAGCCAATGACGGCAGCAAGACCAATGAAGAAGCATATTTTGAAAGGATGCGGGACATCTACGGACCGGAACTGGAGAAGGACATTCCTCTCTTTTATGAATATTACGAAAATGAATTCGACAAGGTGAAGGAAGTCTGCGGCTTCAACCCGCAGTCAGGACCGGCTGTTCAGAAAGTGAAGGATATGGGGTACCGTCTGGTCATGGCCACCAATGCCTGGTTTACCAAAGCCGGCATCGAAGCGCGGCTTCGCTGGGCGGGAGTGGATTCAAGCCTGTTCGAGTTTATGACCCTGATGGAAAACAGCCACTTCTGCAAACCAAAGCTGGGATACTATAAAGAAATTCTGCAGAAGCTGAATCTGCCGGCGGAGGAATGCCTTATGGTAGGCAACGATGTGCAGGAAGATATGGTGGCCGCAGAACTGGGCATGAAGGTGTTTCTCATGACCGATGACCTGATTAACCGGGACGGCCGCGATGTGAGCCATATTCCGAAGGGCGGTTTCGAAGAATTGTTTGTGTATCTGCAGTCCATGAAAGAAGGATGATGAATCATGAAGGTGGAACAGTTTGTAATGGCATACGAAGCAGAGCAGGACAGGCTCCGGGCGATTTTGCCGGCGGGTTTTATTTCCCTGCGGCCTGTGCTTCGTATTAACGCAGAAATCCGGGACGATGAAACTGCCTGGATCGAATTCAACACGCCAGCTGAAAAAGACGGTGTCAGAGGCTGGGTGAATATCGGATGTTGGGAGTACGCATCTTTCAAAAGGGACGGTAGGAAAGTGATCTTCCGGACTGACCTGCTGGAAATATCTTTCGAAGGTGTTGGTATCGAAGGACGGTGTCCTGCAGAAAAAGACAATGCAGGCTGCTGGTTTGGTAATGAAATCTTCCGTCCTGCAGAAACCATTACAGCTAATAAAGAATACTGTGACTGCAGTTTCCGGTGGCTGATGGAGGATGGTGCCGAAGGAAAGAGTACCGGAGAGACACTTCCTGCATATCCGACGGAAGTAAAGACAGTATATCCAAAGGAAGACTTCATAGTGGAAAATGCTGCAAAAATCCCATGCCGGCAGGTTTTGGGAACATATAAAGTGGTGTTTGACCGGGACGTTTAAAAATGATGCAACATAAAAAGCTGAAAGAACCTTAGCGTTCCTTCAGCTTTTTTTCGATGTCATGGAGCAGTTCCACTACATTGTAACCTGCAGATTCCACGCAACTGTCACAGCAGTTGTGCTTCATGGAATCCAGTGCGGCCTGTACCTGCAGAATCATACGGTTCAGCTCAGGATCGCCGCTGACCATTGCCTTCTGATAGAGACTGCGGAACTGCATTTCCAGAGAGTTGATGTCAAACATGGCGGTCTCCTTTACTCTTCACAGGATATATGATAAAATGATTTTAACATAAAACACCAATATACACACGCAGTGGCCTCCGGGAGGCAGGGTTGACAAAACTGCTGCTTGGGATTACAATACTTTATAATTATATAACAACGGGGAGCTTGCTGAAGCAGGCTGAGAGGAGAATCTTTAGTCTCGACCCATATAACCTGATTTGGATAATGCCAGCGTAGGGAAATAACGACGACCAATTTTTTGGAGTACACTCTATCTGGGTGTACTCTATTTTTTTAGGCATTCGTTAATCCTGAGAATAAAGGAGGAATGAATCATGCTGGGAAAGACCATCGACAACGTAAGAAAACACAAACCACTCATCCACAACATTACCAACTATGTGACGGTAAACGATGTGGCCAATGTACTGCTGGCCTGCGGCGCCAGCCCAATTATGGCGGATGAACCGGAGGATTCTGCAGAAATCACCACCATCTGCAGCGGTCTCAACATCAATATCGGTACACTGAACAAGCGGACCATTGAGGCTATGTTCGCAGCGGGACACAGAGCACAGGACCTTGGACACATTCTGGTATTGGACCCGGTAGGAGCCGGAGCCAGCACACTGCGCACAGAAACTGCTCTGAAACTGATGCAGGAATTAAAATTCGACGTGATCCGTGGGAACATGTCGGAAATCAAAACCCTTGCTCTGGGCAGCGGCACCACCAGGGGCGTGGATGCCGATGTGGCCGATGCGGTCACCGAGCAAAATCTCTCGGCGGCAGTTTCTTTCGTAAAAGATTTTGCACGGCAGACGGGCTGCATCGTGGCAGTAACAGGTGCTATAGACCTGGTCTCTGACGGAGAAACCTGTTATGTGATTCGTAATGGCCGGTCAGAGATGGGACAGGTAACCGGTACCGGATGCCAGCTTTCCGGAATCATGGCGGCGTTCATTGCGGTACATCCTGATAAGCTGGAAGCTGCGGCCGCGGCAGTGGCTGCTATGGGACTGGCCGGTGAACTGGCATGGGAACGAATGCTGGATGGTGACGGCAATTCCACCTACCGAAACCGCATCATCGATGCTATTTATAACATGGACGGTGAAACACTGGAGAGGGGCGCAAAATATGAAATTCGATAAGAATGATTTGCTGCTTTATGCAGTGACCGACCGGGCATGGCTTGGACCGGGGGAAACCCTGGCCCAGGCTGTGGAAGCGGCATTAAAAGGCGGCACTACTTTTGTCCAGCTGCGGGAAAAGCAACTGGATGAAGAGACGTTTCTGGAGGAGGCCAGACAGCTGAAGAGCCTGTGCGAACAGTACGGTGTGCCATTTGCGGTAAATGACAATGTGGAAATCGCCATGGCCGTGGATGCAGATGGTGTCCATGTGGGGCAGAATGACATGGAAGCAGGGGACGTGCGCAGAAAGATCGGCCCGTCGAAAATCCTCGGTGTGTCCGCACAAACCGTAGAGCAGGCACTTCTGGCACAGGAGCGAGGCGCTGATTACCTTGGAGTTGGGGCTGTGTTTGCTACCGGATCCAAAGATGATGCAGACGATGTAAGCCATGATACCCTGCAGGAAATCTGTGAGGCAGTGGACATTCCGGTCATTGCCATCGGCGGTATTACCCGGGAAAATATACAGCAGCTTGCAGGAAGGGGACTTGCAGGAATTGCGGTTATCAGTGCCATTTTCGCGCAGCCGGATATTGAAGCGGCAGC
>JAFYKS010000459.1 GCA_017537495.1 Bacillota bacterium
CCGGAGAATGCATTTCATACTCAGCCATGCGGTAAAGGACTTCGCCCACCGATTCTTTCGCAGCAGGAATATTGGATGCAGGCAGTCTTCTGCTCTCCGGAAAGGAGAATCCACTGGCCAGTCCATAATCATCCAGTCTCAGCAGCAGCGAAGCAAGCACGCTCAAGGTGTTTTCCAAATCTTCTTCTGATGATTTTCTGCCATTGAATGACTCTCCATCGAAGAGAAAATGAATTTTTTTCGGACGGATCACTTCATACTGGTTTGTCATCATCTCCTGGCCTCTTGCCAGCAGACGCCAATTAATCTTTTTCTGTGAATCGTGTTCTTCATAAGGCCGGGTGAGTTTAATCAGAGATACATCCTCAAGGACGCCCCTGGCATTGGGTTCCCCTTCCCATATATTATGAATAAAAGGTGACAGATTCACCGGAACAAGCTGGGGATATACTGCAATATCCCGCTTGCTGGAACTGTCTATTCTGACTTTGCATTTTGCAATCCCCAGGGAGTCACCTGTATAGCACTTCATCTCCCTCAGGCTGTACAGTCCCCGGCGGCAGGCTTTCCATACGGTTTTAAATTCCGAACGGCTGTATCCGCCAATGGAGGAGCAGAGCAGCCGAAAAACTTCCCCCTCTTCATTAGGCGGAATTTTTTCAGCTTCTTTTTCTTCTGCAGTCATGTTCCGCAGGTAAGGGGACAATTCTTCCCCCGGCTGGCAGACATAAGGTTTTTTCAAATATCCTTCCATGCTTACCCAGCCTGCCGGAAGAACTTTTTCGTTATTTACAGTAAAAACTACAGGAAATTCATCTCCGGGAAATACAGAGTTCCGCCCCACGGAAATCTGAAGAGATACATTTCTGCCTGCGGCTTTCGTCCACGCTTTACCAGCCAGACCTGTCACCGCCGCAAGGAACAGAATGACTGCAGACATCATAAATCCATAGTAGGCGCATACTGCTGCCAGCACAGCCAGGACAATCTGAACGGGAGTAATACCAAGCAGAGAGCTTTCTTCTATTTGTGTTTTTATGGAGTCTTTTCTTTTAAACTTCATTTAAAATAGCCTCAGCGTTATTTCCTACGGGAGTATCCTCAATGATTCCACGTATAATATCTTCTGCCTTGATTCCGGAATAAATTGCCTCATGGCCAAGAACAATTCTGTGGTGAAGCACCGGAACTGCAATTGCCTTTACATCATCTGGCGTTACGAAATCTCTTCCTTCCATTGCAGCCCATACTTTGGCTGCCTTGTAAAGAGCTTTGCTGCCGCGCGGGCTGACACCCATCATCAGATCCCCATGGGTTCTGGTGGCTGCCACAAGACGTACAATATATTCCGCCACACTTCTGGAAAGGTATACTTCTTCTGCCAGCTTCTGTGCATAAAGGATTTCTTCCTGGTCTGTGACAGCGTCAACCGTTTCATACGGAATTGCATTTCCCAGTCTCTCCAGCATCTGAACTTCATCCTCATAATCGAGGTAACCTAAAGAAGTCTTAATGAGGAAACGGTCCATCTGTGCCACAGGCAGCTTAAAAGTACTTTCCATTTCTACCGGATTCTGAGTGGCAAGCACCAGAAACGGCTCTGGAAGTTTGTACTGTTCATTATCAATGGTAATCTGACGTTCTTCCATGGCCTCCAGCAGTGCAGACTGGGTTCTCGGAATCGCACGG
>JAFYKS010000460.1 GCA_017537495.1 Bacillota bacterium
AAAATAAGATGAAAAAAGAGGAAGTCATTGCGACTTCCTCTGATTTTTTTAATAGAATACCGACAGCAGCGGTACGATGACTACGGTCATGACGCCGGCTACGGCGATGGACAGGCTGCTCATGGCGCCGGCTACATCGCTGACGGTGATGACAGCGGAGGTGCCTACTGCGTGGCTTGCGGTGCCGGTGGCCAGTCCCCATGCGATGTCAGATTTAATCCGCAGCAGCTTACGCAGTGCGGAGGTGACGATGGAGCCCAGGATGCCGGTGCAGATGACTGCGATGACGGTGCAGCCTACGATGCCGCCCATTTCCCCGGCAATACCGGAGGCAATCGGGGTGGTTACGGATTTTGGAGCCAGGCTGGCGTAGAGTTCCCACGGCAGTCCGAAGGCTTTGGCCATAATCAGAATGCCTCCCACAGAAGACAGGCTTCCCAGGAAAATACTGATCAGAATGGCCGGTGCATTGGTCTTCAGCACACTCACCTGACGGTACAGCGGAATGGCAAAACATACGGTAGCAGGGGTCAGCAGCCAGTTAATCACATCGGAACCTGCATTATAGTAGGTGTCGTACGGAATTTCCAGCAGGACCAGAAGGCCGATGATGGTGGCTGTGGTCAGCAGGATCGGATTGAACAGAACGAATTTGACACGATCTGCCAGCTGCTTGTACATATAGTAGAGGCCGATGGTCAGGAATGCGCCGAAGTAGGCGTTTTCCGAGAGGAAGGTGATGAAATTATTCATGATGTTCCTCCTTTCCGGACGCATCTGCGCGGCTGCTGCGGCTGATGATGATATCGGCTGTTTTGCCGGTTACAGCGTAGCAGATGAAGAAACTGGCAACCACGATGATGATAATCGGCATGGCGTAGTCCGCCAGAATCTGCCAGGTGTCCATGAGACCAACTGCCAGCGGCACGAAGAGCATTGGCATGATTCCCATGAAAAAGTCTGCGGTGTCTTCCACCTGATCCAGTTTCACCACACCGCACATGAGGGCGATAAACATGAGCAGCATGCCCCATACGGTGGCAGGAATGGGCAGCGGGATGAGCCAGTTGAGGATGCCTCCCAGCACTGCCATAATTAAAATTATAAGAAATTGTTTTACATACTTCATGGTATTTTATCCTGTTCTATGATATAGTAATAAGATAGGCAAATTATGTGTACAGGCCCTGAAATCAGCGGCCTTAACCCATTAAGTATATACCATTTTAAGGAGAGTTGCAAGTCATGAGAAAAGAAGCATCACTGGATATGTGGAAGACTTTATATAACCTGACCAATGAACTGAAAGCACTGGAACCGTGGACGGACCTGGGGGATTTGGACTTCATCGGCATTCAGGAAAACGGTCGGGAGGAATCGGTTTTTGTAAGAATCGCAGGACAGAACGGAGAGTCCAAAGGCCTGACTATCTATGATGGCACCCGCGGCCTGGGCTACCTGCAGCAGCTGATTATGGCACCGGAAACCTGCATGAATATCGAATATGCGGCTTATGATCAGGAGGCTCTGGCGCTGTATTTCGGGGAACGGATTCAGGTTCCGGAAGAGCAGATGCCAATCATTAAGGAACTGGGACTGAAGTTTGCAGGCAAGGGCAACTGGCCTTTCTTCCTGTCCTTCAAGCCGAGATTCGCACCGTGGACACCGGACAGCGAAGAAGTCCGTCTCATGGCGGAAACCCTGGTGCAGATCATCGAAGCGGTGAAGGCTATTCGTGAAGAGCGTGTAAAAGTGAAGTTCGACGAGGGCGAGTTCTGCTTCCGATATTTTGATGTGGATGAGCTGAACTGGATGACCGCACCGGCCCGTCTGCCGCTGGTAAATCTGCAGGCTGAAGAAATTGAAATTACCGACGAAATCATGCTTTGCCGTTTGAAAAACAAAGAGGTAAACGACATGGATTTGCTGCTGGACTTCGTGTATATGGGCGGCATGATGGAAGATGAAACTTATGACCGTCCGCTGAATCCGCTCATGTTCCTGGTTCTGGACGATGTGACTGGATTAATGGTGCACATGGATATGGTCCATCCTGCACAGAATGAGGCAGAACTGGTGCTTCAGTTCCTGCTGGCTTACTGTGAACAGTTTGGCCGTCCGAAGGGCATGCATGTACGTAACCCGTATGTGATGGCCGCTTTGAAGAATACCTGCGAAACCTTGGAAATTCCACTGGAACAGGTACAGCTGCCGAAGCTGGATGCTACAGCAGACCGTATTATGACCAAGTTTATGGAACAGATGTAACACGTTGAGATATAAGGAGAAAGACCAGTGAAGATTAAAGACATTTTAGCAAGAGACAAAGTAACCTTATCCTACGAAGTATTCCCGCCGAAGAAGGACATGCCGTTTGAGCCGGTTCTGAATGCGGTGGACAAGCTTTGCCTGGACAAACCGGATTTCATGAGCGTGACCTACGGGGCAGGCGGCGGCACCGGCCATAACACTGTGAAGATTGCTTCTCACGTGCAGAACGAGCTGGGCGTGACCGCTCTGGCACACCTGACCTGCGTATCTTCCACCCGCGACCAGGTTTCCGCGGCCATCGAGGAAATCAAGGCTGCAGGCATCGAAAATATTCTGGCACTCCGCGGTGACATTCCGCAGGGGGAAAAGGCGGGACAGTATCCGGTGGGCCAGTACTTCAACTATGCCAACGAGCTGGTGGAAGAAATCAAGAAGCACGGCGATTTCTGCATCGGTGCGGCATGTTATCCGGA
>JAFYKS010000461.1 GCA_017537495.1 Bacillota bacterium
GGCAGTGATTCCGGATGATTTATTCTTCTTCCGGAGTTATAACCTGCTCCAGATGGGCACATATTACAAAGGGATCTATCCTCTTTGGAACCAGCAGCGGTTTGAAGAGATGTATACCGATTTCGGTCTGAATCCGAAGGCAAACATCGGCAAGTTTTCCAAGGGGATGAAAAAGCAGGCTGCATTCTGCCTGGCTCTGGCTGCCACTCCGGATTATCTGATTCTGGACGAACCGGTAGACGGGCTGGATCCAATCGTCCGCCGAAAGCTCTGGCACTATGTCATGGACGATGTTGCAGACCGCGAAATGACAGTTCTTGTGTCTTCCCACAACGCCAAGGAAATGGAAGATGTATGCAACTATATAGGAATTCTGGCTGGAGGCCGCATGGTCTTCGAAGGGGACCTGCTGGAACTGCTGCCTGTATCCATGGAAGAAATCTTCATCGAAAAACTGACCGGTCATACACCGGATAAACTGCAGCCGATTGCGCGCAAAGGGGGTGCCGCGGATGAAAGCTAAACTGCAGCTCGGCCTTTCAAAGGCTCTGATAAAAGAAAACTATAAAATGTACTGGTACCTGCCGGTTCTGTCCTTCATCGCCTACTTCATGGCGGGTATCTTCCCGCTGATTATGAATCCGCACTATCTGACAGATCCGAATCACTGGTACCTGGAAGACTGCCTCATGAACTGGAACGTGGCCTTCGTAGCCCTGCTGATTGCAGCACCGCTGGTGGGTTCCATCGTCATGATGCACTATCTCCACAGCCCAAACTACTCCATAGCAATCCATGCCCAGCCATTTTCCCGCGGCAAAATCTTCTGGTCGCAGACTCTGACCGGCTGGTCCATGTGTATCCTGCCGCCTGCAGTCATGACTCTGATTTATCTGGTCATCGCAGGTCAGCCTGGTAATTCCCTGCTCTTTGGTGCCACTTCCGTATCGGTAATCACCTTCTTTTACGGCATCTTTGTTCTGGCAGGGGTTCTGGTGGGCAATGCAGTCATGCATGTTATTCTCTGCGGCATCTTCTTCGGAATCCTGCCGCTGGTTATCTGGCTCACCTGGTTCTACTGTGAAAACTTCCTGGCAGGGTTCTACGACATGCCGGACTGGATGGCAGACTTCCTTTTCGACACCAACCCGATTCTTTATATGATTGAAGAAGGCGGCGAATGGTTCGGACCGGGGCATCTTTTCGCCTACCTGATTATCGGTCTTGCCTTCGTCCTGCTGTCCGCCCTGCTCTACGGCCGGGCCAAGCTGGAACGTGTGGGCGACTCCATGATGTTCCGTGCCGCTGAGGAAATCATCACCTGGCTGGTAACATTCGTAGGCATGTCCTTCTTCGGATTCTTCTTCTACTCCATCATGGATACGAAGACTTCCGCACTGATTGGCATGGCTGTGGGTGCCCTTCTGGCCTTTGTCATCGTAAAGATTATCATTGCACGTACCTTCCGATTTGGCCTCCGTCAAAATCTCCGTTCTCTGGGTGCCTACACTCTCATTGCTGTGATTTTCTCAGGATGCACCATGTATGACCTGACCGGTTTTACAGACCGCGTACCGGATGCAGACGATGTGGTTTCCGTAGAACGTGTCAACTTGGGCTACGGTGATACCTTCAATTACTGGTACAACTATATTGAAGAGGAGGTTCTGGCAGATCAGGAAACTCTGACCTCTCCGGAAGCCATCGAAAAAGTGATTGCGCTCCACCAGTACATTGTGGATCAGAAACTCTATGATTATGATGTCGTTTACGAAGGTGCTGCAGTTTACGACAGTTACGGAAATGAAGTCTACAGCGGAAACACCTGGATGACCCTCCGATATACCATGGAAGACGGCAGTAAAATGTCCCGCCGCTTTGGCTTCCGTTTGAATCAGGAATCAGCTGACCTGATTAATGCAGTGATGACTGACCCAGAATACAAGGACGATGGTGCCCTGCCTGATATTTTCACACCGGATAACATCAGCAGTGTCGAACTTTCCGTCTATGACTACAGCTACGAATACGATGAAAAGTTCCAAAGCGGTGAAATGACAGATTTGGAGATTGATACGGCACACCGTACAGCTCAGGCCACGCTGATTCTCACGGATCCGGAAGAAATTGAAACCTTCCTGAATGCTATGAATCAGGATCACTACAGCCGGACCTATACCGTAAAATCTTCCGGAACTGTAAGTCTGGAAGAGACCGCTGTGGTTACTGCCGACAGCAAGGTAGTACCAGCACCGGAATTCAAGGCTATGGACTATATGGACATCAGCGGCTATATCTACCTCCATCCTGGCACAGAAGGTGTACAGAAGGAATGGAGAGGAACTGCACCGGAAAATAACAGCAAGCCAATCGGCACAGCCAACTTCAACATTCATTCCGGACACAGGGAAACACTTTCCTTCATCGAATCCAGACTGCGTGCTGACGGCTACACCAGCCACGCAGATCATATCGCAGAAAGCCTCAATCATTAATAAAGAATCCCCATACGGGGATTCTTTTTATTTTGCAGCATTTTCTTCTTTTTTCCAGGCCACTTTGCCGCCTACCACAGTCAGTACCGGCAGAATATCACGGATTTTCATCGGATTACATGTAAAAATGTCTGTATCCAATACAGTTAAATCAGCAAAATAGCCAGGCTTCAGCCTTCCCTTGTCATGCTCATGAAACTCCGCAAAAGCAGATCCTGCAGTATACGCATCCACAGCACTTTCCACATCCACGCATTCCTGCGGGAAGAATCCACCTTCAGGCCATCCATTTTTATCCTTACGGGTCACGGCAGAATAGATATTAGGGAATGGATTGCAGTCTTCTACCGGGCTGTCCGTGCTGTAAGCCGTACAGCCTCCCAAGTCTTCCACAGTTTTAAAAGCGTAGGACGTGGATGACAGTTCCTCACCGCAGCGGGAAATTACCGCGTGCATGTCATAGTCCAGGAAAATCGGCTGGTATACCACCGGGATTTCTGCCTTCACGATACGTTCAAGCAGAGGCAGGTCAGTAATCTGACAGTGAATCAGTGTGTGCCGCAAAGGATTCTTGCCATGCCGGAGTACTTTTTCATAGCTGGACACCGTATCTGCCACAGCAGCATCACCGATGACATGAGCCGCCACCTGCAAATCATATTTATCAGCAATCCGGCAGTATGCGTCCATATCTTCACCGGAGATACTCTCTACACCGAAATTTCCGGGATCATCCAGATATCCCCGTCGCATGGTGGCCGTACGTGCCCCCAGAGATCCATCTTTAAACAGCTTTACAGAGCCCAGGGTAAACTGATTCGGATTACAGTCTTCAAACTGACTGAAGCCACCGGCAGCAGCAAAAGCTTCCAGTTCCTCAGGGGAATCCAGTTTTACCTGACCGCGGTAGCGCAGGGGACAAAGATCCTTGCTGTAGATTTCCCGCAAAACATCCAGTACCATATCTGTCGGATAGGAACAGTGGCCGGCATCATTGGACTGAACGGAAGTGATGCCGCGGGACAGAGCATAACGGGCTGCCGTCAGATAATCACGCATGGCATCTTCTCTGGTTGCCTCTGGAATAACGGACAGAGCAAGATCCACTGCAGTTTCCGTAAAAATCCCATTTGGCACGCCCTTCTCATCACATTCAACCGTGCCGCCTTCCACCATGCGTCCTTCTTTGTCCAAACCCAGCATTTCCAATGCCTTGCTGTTGACAGACACAACATGACTGCAGATACGGCTGAGTACCACCGGAACCTGGGTGGAGATACGGTCCAAATCATATCGGTCAGGCATACGTTTTTCATCAGTAAACAGATCCTGATTCCAGCCGCCGCCGGAAATACCATACCGACAGCTCTCCGGGTGTACCTTCATAAAGTTTCGCACTCTTTCTACAAGATCATCGACGGAGACAGCATCGGATATCTTCACCTGTCCCATTCTGGTGCCAATCTTTACAAGATGAAGATGGCTGTCATTGAGCCCGGGAATTACCGTTCTCCCCTGACAGTCAATTACCTCCCCTGTTAGAAATTCTTCCGGAATATCCCTGTTTCCGCCTACACCGCAGATTATACCGTTCTCAGCCCACAAAGCCTGAACAAAAACGCCC
>JAFYKS010000462.1 GCA_017537495.1 Bacillota bacterium
AATCAGTCCCACTGCCAGAACAGCTAAAGCCCATGCACAAGTCCCCAGAATGTCGAATATTTTCTGGCTGAAATCCAGTTCTTTAATAAAATCCATCTCGTTTTCCCCTCAATTGCATATGTTTTCTAATATATACCACAGACTCTTACTCGTAAACACGGCCGGATCTTCTTCTTTCCAGCTCTTTTAAGAGTCTCTTTCTGATACGGATGTCGTCCGGTACGATTTCCACCAGTTCATCGTCATCGATGAATTCCAGTGCTTCTTCCAGAGTGAAGATTCTGGCAGGAGGCAGCTTTACAGCATCGTCGGTACCTGCAGCACGCATGTTGGTTGCCTTCTTTGCCTTACATGGGTTCACTACCATGTCATCATTTCTGGAGTTCATACCTACAATCATGCCTTCGTAAACCTTGGTACCAGGTTCCACAAACATCTGCACACGTTCACTGATGGTATTCAGTGCATAAGGAGTACATACACCTTCTTCCTGTGCGATAGCTACACCGTTGGTTCTCTGAGGAATGTCACCCTTCCAGTCATCGAAGCATTCAAAACGTCTTACCATGGTGCCTTCACCGTGGGTATCGTTGATGAATTCGCTTCTGTAACCTAAGAGGCCTCGTGTAGGCACCAGGTATTCCAGACGGGAGTAACCGTTTTCGCCGGACATCTGGCGCATCATACCCTTACGGATGTTCAGCTTATTGATTACAGTGCCGGCATATTCATCCGGTACGGAAATTACTACTTCTTCGATTGGTTCCTGAGTCTGACCGTTTTCACCTCTGTGACAGATTACCTGCGGCTTGGAAACAGCCAGTTCGTAACCTTCTCTTCTCATGTTTTCGATCAGGATGGACAGGTGCAGTTCACCTCTGCCGGAAACCTTGAAGCAGTCGGTGGAATCGGTTTCTTCCACAACCAGACCCACGTTTACTTCCAGTTCCTTGTTCAGTCTTTCACGGATATGACGGGAAGTAACGAACTTACCTACCTTACCTGCGAATGGAGAGGAGTTAACCATGAAGTTCATGGACAGAGTCGGTTCTTCGATATGAATCATTTCCATTGGCTGCGGATTCTGCAGATCAGTAATGGTTTCGCCGATGGAGATATCAGAGATACCGGAAATAACCACGATGTCACCAGCTTCAGCCTGCTCTACTGCCATTCTCTTCAGACCACGGTAAACGAAGATCTGATTTACCTTTCTCTGTACCACGCTGCCGTCTTCCTTGGCTACGCCTACAGTCTGACCTTCCTTCAGAACACCCTGTGTGATTCTGCCGATACCCAGCCTGCCGATGTAATCGTCATATGCCAGAGTGGAAACCTGCAGCTGCAGTGGTTCTTCGTTCTTATCAGGATATGGCTGTACATGGCTGATGATGGTTTCAAAGAGCGGATTCAGGTTCAGATTGCCAAATCCGGTCGGGCTCTTCTTAATCTTGTTTTCGCCTTCACCGATTTCCACGCCCAGCACTTCTTCAGGATCTCTGACTGCAATACCCTGACGTGCAATACCGTACAGAATCGGGAAGTCCAGCTGCTCGTCGTTTGCTTCCAGGTCCATGAACAGTTCGTATACTTCGTCCACAACTTCATCGATTCTGGCATCCTTCTTATCCAGCTTGTTGATGAAGAGAATTGGATTCAGGCCCTGTTCCAGAGACTTTTTCAGTACAAAACGAGTCTGCGGCATCGGACCTTCGCTGGAGTCAACCAGCAAAATAACTGTATCTACGGTCTTCATGATTCGTTCTACTTCGGAACTGAAGTCGGCATGGCCCGGAGTATCTACAATATTAATCTTTACATCATCATGCATAACGGAACAGTTCTTGGAGTAGATGGTAATACCTCTTTCTCTTTCGATATCATCGCTGTCCATTACGCAGTCCACGATTTCTTCATTGGCACGGAATACACCGCTCTGATTCAGGAACGCGTCTACCAGTGTGGACTTACCTGCGTCAACGTGGGCGATTACGGCAATGTTGATAATCTTCTGTTTTTCACTCATTGATTGTCCTTCTTTCTTGTCTATCTAAATGAAATAATTTAACTGATTTTCAGCGGGCCATATAAACCCACATTAATATAATATTTTATCATATCCGAAAGACAAATTCAATGTCTCAGTCATATTATGAATATGTATACATTAATAACATGGAGGTAAACCCATGCCTGTAATTTACTTAAGCCCGTCCACTCAGGAATACAACGAGTATGTCACCGGAGGGAATGAAGAATACTATGCAAACCTGATTGCAGATGCCATGATACCATACCTGCGAGCCAGCGGCATTGACTTCATACGAAATGATCCCGGCGGTACCGTTTCCAACTCCATCGCAAACTCCAACGCTGCCAATGTGGATTTTCATCTGGCCATCCACTCCAATGCTGCACCGCCAAATCTGGCCGGTATGCTCCGCGGCCCCGATGTTTATTACTACCGCGACAGCACCAGGGGACGAAACGATGCGGAAATCATTGCCAATAACATGAAACTGATTTATCCTCTGCCCGAACTGGTTACGGTGGTTCCAACCACCACTCTGGCAGAACTTCGCCGCACAGCAGCTCCTGCCGTACTGGTGGAAGTTGCCTATCATGACAATTTCGAAGATGCCACCTGGATTGTCAATAATATTGAAGCAATCGGCGAAAACCTTGCACTGTCCGTTGCCGATATTCTGGGCGTACCGTTTATCGAGCCATAGCGGAAAAAGAAAAAAACCGGTCGGAGCACCAAGTACTCCGAACCGGTATATTTTGCAGAGAATTAATTATTTTTTCAGGAGTTTCCCCAGAACGTTTGCTGCCATCTTCACATCGTCTGCATCGATTTTGGAAGCAACCTTCATAATGTCGGACATGTCCACCTTGCCGTCCTTCATCACATCGCCCAGCAGGGAACCAATGTCCTGCTTGCTGTTGGCTTTGGACTTGCTGCCCACAGATTTCATCACCATAGGGCCTACCAGAGCCAGGATATCATCTACCTTGTCCGCATCCAGTCCGCCGGCTGCCTTGGCCAGGTCTTTGGTTACGGAAGCCTTATTGCCGCCCAGAATATGCTGGATAATCTTGGCACCATCAGCGGTATCAATCTTCTTTACATCATCCACATCGTCATCTGCATGGGCCAGCAGCGCTTTCTGCAGAGATTCTGCCCGATCTTTCTTCTTGCTGTTTTCAGACATATTG
>JAFYKS010000463.1 GCA_017537495.1 Bacillota bacterium
GAAAGGATATCCTTCCACGTCGCCGCCTTTGCGAAGACCGAAGGGAAAGGCAAACCAGAATACGAAAATCAGGATTGCCGGCCGGATCAGTGCCCAGCCCATGCCAAGAACGCCGCCGTTGGCCTTCTTCACATCAGACTTGGCCAGCTTTACCAGCTGCTTCCGGTAGTCTATATGGTCCTTCAGAATTTCTTTCAATGTACTCAAATCGTTATCCTCTCAGTCTTCTGCTTACTGCTGCTTTCTAGGCGGACGCTTCGGCAGATGCACCAGTGTGTTGTTTGGTGTTACATCATATCCATAGAGGCGCTTCTTGCCTTCCAGCTTATACAGCAGATAATCCCTGGTAGCCGGTGCATACTTTTCTACTGCAGGATAGTCAGGGAAACGGTTGATTTCAGGGAACTTGATTCCGTCTTCGGTAATTGCCAGGTCCACGCCGAAGAATTCCAGCTGCTGAATGCCTGCAGTTACTTCCATAACCATTTCCTTTACGCGGTCCCAGTTAGGCAGATAGCCTTCGATTGGAACGCCGGTATCCGGATGGATCGGACAGTCTTCAATGGAGCCGTCCATTACAATCTTTGCATCGTAGAAACGTCCGGTTTCCACGTCGATGTGAGCAGTCATACCGCCTGCACCTACGTTGTCAACCGCACCAGTCTTCTTGGAACCGAAACGTACGTAAGCGTTATGTACCTGCGGAGTACGGCCGTCCTTCTTGAAAACGATCATACGAACAGTGTTTACGGAACCGTCGTAAACCTTCTTCAGAACCGGATGCATGTTGATGTATTCAGTAACCAGATACTGGTTGTTGATATCTTCCAAAATGTCCAGAACCTGCTGACGGGTAACATCCTGATAGTTCAGCTGGTACTGACCATTTTCGCAGGTGAACTTGTAGAAGCCGTCACCGTGGGAACCTTCATCCGGCTTCAGAGCCAGAACGCCCTTTTCTTCTACCAGACGGAAGATTTCATCAAAGTTATTAGTATAGCCTTCCGGCAGGTCCATCATGGAGATTACCTTATTATTGCCATTCTTGCAGATGATATGGTAATAATATTCCGGGAAGCATTCATTGAAGTCAGAACAGATATATTTGATGGTGATCTTGTCTTCCATCCACTTTCTGTACTTCGGATTGATGTGGCGCAGCCACTTGTATTCAAAGTCGGAAATATATTCGCTGTAGTTTTCTTCTGTTACACCGTACTGCGGAATTCTGTAGGACAGGAAGCCGTGCTTGTATGCCCACATCTTTTCGCTGAAGGTTGCTTCCTTATTGGTACGGAAGTCAGTCCAAACCTGACCGATCCACTTGGTGGACAGGTACGGTACCAGACCTTTCGGATAGAAGGTTCTGGCGAACTTGAAACGGGCTCTGGACTTAATTTTCTTCCAGCCACGTTCCATACGGGTGCCGCCTGCGGCGAAGGCTTCCTTCTTCTGTGCTACCTTATGACGCAGATATTCGGATGTTTCTTTGCTGAATGGCTGGTGAACCGGATATTCAGGATGGTTTACCATTCTGGTAATCTTGAAGCCGTCTTCGTTAATGACGATATCTGCACCGAAGAATTCCAGCTGCGGTACGAAGATACACAGATCATGGATAGTCTTACAGATTTCATCCCAATGAGGAATTGCCTGTCCTTCGAAAGTGCCGCTCTTCACATCCACAGCCTTTTCCAGACGTTCTGCCTTAACCTCTGTTACTTCTTCATCTGCGTCTTCTTCTTCCAGGCTGTCTTCTCTTGCCTGCTTCAGAGACTTTAGAGGCTTCACCTCGTAGTTATTATATACATAGAAACCGTCTCCGATAACTGGATTGTCACCTTCTTCATTGAAAACAATCAGTCTCAGGACGCCGTGACCGGTCAGTTCGCTGGTCTTCACACGTTCCTTGATAACGATAGTGGAACGGTATTCAGACAGACGTTCCTGCAGTTTATCTTCTGTAATCTTCTCTTCATCGAACCAGAAAGCACCTTCACGCCAAGCAATGGTGCTGGCAGACTTGCCGTTTGCCGGAGCTGCAGTTACTTCACCCTTTTCACGAATCAGCTGCAGAATATCTGCAAACTCAGTTCCAGCCTGCTTATCGTAAAGCGGAATAATGAAGGTTTCATCATAACGCTTGCTGATCTGATAATACAGCTGCGGCATGCGGTCGCGGAATGGCTTGAAGATGTTGAAAATAGTTACCTTATCGGTAATCCACTTGCTGTAGGTTCCATTGAGAGGACGCAGGTAAGCATAATCCTTATAGGAAATGTAGTCTGCCACATTGGAATCATTGATGCCCAGAGCAGCAACCTGTTCCGGCATGAAACCATGCTTCAGTGCCCAGTTAGTTTCCTTCTTGGTAAAACCGTAGTCTCTCACTTTATGGCGGTAAACCTTTCTTACCCAGCGCTTTGCTTCACCCCCGGTAAAACCTCTGGAGGTAGGACCCAGTGCCAGCACATTTACTACCCTTCTCTTAAATTTTTTCATTCCCATAATTATCTCTTTGTCCTCCTGTTGTAATCTTCCGGAGAGTTGAAATCCTCTGTGCCGTCTTCCAGTACCAGGAATTTCTCACCAATCTGCTTTTCATCGAAGGGCAGTCCTGTGAAAGACTGGTAAACCTGCCATCCGATACATTTTGCTATTTTTCCTTCAAGGAACAGATCACGCACCCTGTGTACGTGAGCCCGGAACAGATCCCCGTCTGCCACCTTGATGGCTACGATGGACCGTCCGTTGCCAAAGAACATCATATCATCTGCCTTAGTGGAGATGATGGTGCTCATGGCAAAATCCGAATAATAGGTGTCTCCGTAGAGGAAACACACGTCGTCCTCAATGAGCTCTTCCGTGAAGCGGTCGATTTCCAGGTTGTTATTCAGCGGTTCATGGCGCCGCGCTCCCGGAATTTCATACCGGCTGTCATGAGATGTGATGATCACTTCGCAGTCCGGATCTCCTTCCTTCAGGAGCCTCACCGTTCTGCCCAGCAGAGTCTCACCGCCAATCTCAATGAGGTGTTTCGGTATATCGTTATAATTCTGCCAGCGGGTTCCTTTCCCGTCGGCCATTATGATATATTTCATGACAAAATCCCTCCTCAGGGCCTTATTTGATTACCTTATGGTAACGGTAGAAGTCACCCAGTTCCTTATTTCTCTGGCCGCCCCAGAGCTGGATGATGTTTACGCCGGAGGAAGTGTTTGCTTCGATGATACAGAAGCCTTCTTCCGTAATCAGAATGTCCCATGCGATAAAGTGCATGTAAGGCAGGTTGTTTGCCAGCTTCAGCATATCTTCCTTCAGCTGGGTCCAGCCCGGAATCACTACACCCTTAATCGGTGCACCGGAATCCGGATGCACTTCATGGACTTCATGATTATGGAGGCAGCGTGCTTCTGTCAGCTCGCCGGTTTCCAGGTCGATTTTGGAAACCAGGCCGCCGCGGCTGCCGTTGTCCACCGGAATAGTTTCCTTGGTGCCGACACGCTGTACGGCAAAGAAAACTTTGAATTTATGTGTCTCCGGATCACGCAGGGTGATAAACCGGATGGTGTTTACTGTTTTATCATAGATATCACTGCTGTAGTGATGCTGCTCCATTGCCTCACTTAAGAACCAGTTATCGTTCTTCTTCAGGAAGGTGAGCATATCTTCTTCGGACACCGGCTTCAGGTCGATGGCAGGCTGTCCTCCTGCAACGCCGCATTCCGCTTCGTCCATCCAGGTAAAGCGGCACACACCGGTACCCTTACCCTTGCCGTAAGGCTTGAAGAACAATGTCTTCTTTTCCTTCAGCAGGGTAATTGCATCTTCGTACTGCATTTCTTCACTCTGGAAGCTGGACAGATATCCTCTGTTCTTGATCATGTAGCTTTCCGGAACGCGCACATACTGCTTCAGAATTTCTGCAGAAGCAATCTTGTTATTGCACACGAAATCGAATGGTTCGTTGATATAACGGCTGCGGTACCAGTCAAACTCGGACAGGTATTCGCTGCGGTCATTATGGTCAAAATCATAGAGCATCCACTGGTCTGCCAGGAAGCCGCCGCAGAGATTGGCCTTGATTTTTTTATACCACGGGCATTTGAAGTGGTTCTTGGCGAAGACAATTCTTCTCCAGTAGAGCACGAAGAGTTTCATCTTCTTTACTGCCCATCTGACAAATGTAAATGCGTCCATAATTACTTTCCTTTCTGCATCATCTGTTTCAGAATCAGTTCTGTCACCTGTTTCGTGGAAGTGCCCAGATTTTCCGGCAGATAGTTCTTCCGGTAGGCATTGAGTGTGCGGCGCGGATACGGATTGTTTTCCATGCTGACTTCATCGGTTCTGGCTGCACGGTCGGCAGATACCAGACGCTCCATCAGCTGCTTTCCGTCCCGGAACACACAGCCCGGCATCACTTCAAACAGGTCAATATTCATTCCGTTCTTTTCACGGTATTCTTCATAGTCATAAACAAAGTACCAGGTCGGCCGGCTCAGAATCGCCCCCTCGATGGCGATGGCCGAATAGTCGGTAATCAGGTAGTCACAGGCTGCCAGCAGATCTACTGCCTTAAACTCAGGACAGTCATACACACCCTGTTTGCCCTCTGTTTCCAGCTTCTGGTTCGGATGTCCCTTTACAACCAGCACATACTGGTCATTTTCTTTCCGGTTGGCATCAGCCACCGCATCCACCAGCTGTTCCCAGTGGAGTTCAATGTTTCTTCTGAAAGTCGGAGCATAGAGTACGATGGTCTTTCCTTCAAATTCAGGATAAGCCTTCAGCACCGCCTCTCTGTTTGACTCTGCGGTTTCCAGAAGATGGTCAATCCGCGGCAGACCACAGTTCACCAGCTTGTCCTCCGTAGTGTTGAAGGACGCGCAGTAGTAAGGATTCCATGCCTTGCCGCCTGCGATGATATAGTCATAGTTTTCATGCATCTTCATAAGACGGGCAATGTCTGCACTTCTGCCGGAGTCCCGCCCCAGAGTCTGATACCCGGACTGTTTAATCTTACCCAGGGCATGCCACATCTGAATGACGGTCAAACTGTCCTTATGTTTTAGGATGGAAACGGCAGGCCAGTAGGCATCCAGTACGCATACACTGGAAGTAGCCATGTGGTACATGCTCTTCAGTGTAGTCACCGCAAAATGTACCA
Source organism: Bacillota bacterium (assembly GCA_017537495.1). GTDB lineage: Bacteria > Bacillota > Clostridia > Peptostreptococcales > Anaerovoracaceae > RGIG7179. Next base: position 5,171 of record JAFYKS010000463.1, read on the forward strand.
GTCCCCCGCTGTTTTCGCCTTCCAGGCGGTTGCACAGGGTCACAATTTCCACATAAGGCTGCTGCAGCTTCAGCTCTTCCTGAACCCTTCTGAAGTCCAGAGTCAGCTCGTTGGACTGACGGCTGAGAAACAGAACCTTATTCTGCTTCACAGGCAGCAGTTTGAAAAAGAAATATATGAAGTTAAGTCCAAACCTGAGCAGGTAAATGGCTAATTTTTTCATTCTTTTTTCTCCACGTCAAAATCAGATTGCACAGCAATCCCATCTTATAAAGATACCATATTTTCAGTCATTTGTAAATGTTTTCGGTCTAATTCCCTCGCAAAATCAATGATTCCGTTCCACATACAGACGGTTTTCTTTCCGTCCGCTGCAGACCTGGCTCATGATTGGCAGCATCTTTTCCCGCACTGCATCAGGAATCGCTCTGGCAGCTGCCGGACACACGGATACGCAGCGCATGCAGCCGAAACACAGGTCACGGTTCACAGATTTCGGATTTTCAGCCGGGATAGCGTGTACCGGACATTCTGCTGCACATGCTCCGCAGCCGCTGCAGTCCTGTCCGCCTTCCGGAATGGCAGAGACAGGTTTCCGTTCACGGTACGGATAATTTCCAGGCACCTTAAGGCTTCCGGACAGTTCTGTCTGCAGAACTTCTGCAATCTTTACTGCAAACTCCTGCATTTCCGCTTCATCATCAGCATCGGGACGGCCTGCACCAAACTGACGGAACATGGAGTGTTCTGCCACTGTTTCTGCAGCTGCTGCACATACAAATCCTGCAGTCTCCATAACGTCACGAAGTTCCAGCAATGTATCATCAATAGCACGGTTACCGTACACCACGTGCAGAATTGATCTTGCACCATTTCCCTTCAGCTGCTGCAGCAGGTTCACTGCAGGCAGCGGTACACGTCCTGCAAAAGAAGGCACAGAAATCAGGCAGATATCCTCTGCTGAAAAAGCAGGAAGCTCCCCGCCCTCACGGACCAGCGTACGGAGATTCACCGGAACCGGTTCCATCCCCAGAATGCCGAAAATCTTCGGACCAAACTTTTTGACAGATGTCAGAGTTCCGCCGGTCGGGCTGAAATACAGTTCATAGAATTTACTCATCTTCCTCATCCTCACTTTCATACCAGTCCTGATAGCGTTCGTAATATTCGTCCTTCAGCATGGACATGAGGTGCACATCATAGAGGATGCCGTTCTTGCGGCAGTTCTGACGGAGTACACCTTCATACGTAAAGCCCAGAGACAGATAAAGTCCGCTGGCAGGATTTCCGGTATAATGGTCCAGATACAGACGCTGCAGTCCCAGAACATCGAAGCAGTAGCTCATCATGGCCAGCATGGACTGCTTGCCCAGGCCTTTGCCGCGGAGTGCAGGATCTGCGATATAAATACGCCACAGTTCCGCTTTCCAGCCATCTTCGATGTCAGCCAGAACGATACGGCCAATCGGTCTTTCATCCGGCTTCATGCAGATGGTAAACTGCATAGCCTTCGGATCTGTATCGTCAGCAATGTATTTTTTGATTACATCTTCCATGGTCTGTCCGTCACGGATGCTGAAAAACTTCGTAACAGCAGGCTCCAGTTCCCACGGATAAAATATTTCAATGTCCTCCCATCTGGATGGGCGGATAATCAGGTCTTTTGTTTCTAAAATCATGGATATTCTCCTCCTTCCGGTGCTCTGTAGGGCACACTCTTCTATATTAAATTATAGAACTTTTGCCCGCAGCAGTCAATGAATTCAGAAACGAAAAAACTGACCCCTGCACTGCAGAGATCAGTTTCCGTTATGCATATTCTGTTTTGAGACTTTACTGAGCCTTGCGGTTTGCCTTATTGGAATAAGGAGTGTAAATCTTTTCACCATCCACCAGACGGACACCTCTTACTTTATAGTAATAACGGGTGCCGGATTTCACCTTGCTGTTAGTATAGCTGGTCTTACTGCCGGAGCTGGTCTTATAGTAAGCCTTTGCACCATAGCCGGAGTTCTTTTTCGTACTGCGGAATACTTCATAGTAGTCCATCTTGTAATTTGAAGACTTGCTCCAGCTCAGTTTAACTTTGCCTTTGGATGTGAGTGAAGATTTTAAAGTAATCTTCGTACATTCCACACCGTTTCTGATTTTTTCGTTGGCCGCTTCCTCTTCAGAGCAGGTTACGAAAACATCCATTCCGTCATACATGGTTTTCAGGTTGACAGAATAAATGGCACTGTACGCATCATCATACAGGTCACCGGTAGTATAGACAATTGGTTTCGGCATGCGGAAAATCATGTAACCTTCAATCGCATTTTCCACATCAACTCCCATTTCCCCATATACTGCTGCCATTTCATCGTAAGTCATACCATCCGTATCCTCTTCATCCATGGCTACACGGAATCCGATGGTATCAGCCGATACTCTCACATCCTCATACTCACTGCGAAGAAAAGCATCCAGGTCTTCCATGGCGGTAAATTCCCGAGTCTGTTCCATCTCATAATATTCCACGCCATCTACGTTTACAACAGCAAGCTGTCCGGTTGCCTCTCCGAGTAAATCTGAAGTGGTACCCTCTTCACCAAGAGAGCCCAGCGTTCCTATCAGAGAATCATAAACTTCCTTTTCAATCAGAATGTAGCTGTACAGATTACCGGATCCGTCTTCATTCAGTATGAAGTGGTCTTCCATGTACACACAGCCCGTCATGGCCACAATCATAATGAATACCATCATTGCAGATAACAGTTTTTTCATGGACATTTCCCCCTTTTTGTAAAAATTTTTTTACATTATACCACAGGATATCCCTATTTATCTACCGAAAATTCTCTTATTTGCTGTTCTGGTTCCGTCTTCGTTATAGTTATAGAAGCCGGCACCGGTCTTTCTGCCCAGGAAACCTGCGTCTACCATTCTTCTCAGCAGTACAGCAGGACGGTACTTGGAGTCGCCGGTTTCTTCGTAGATTACTTCCATTACCGCCAGTTCTACGTCAATACCGATCATGTCCACCAGTTCCAGAGGTCCCATTGGATGGTGCAGACCCATCTTCATAGCAAGGTCGATTTCTTCAATAGTGCCAACCTTACGTTCTACCAGGAAGCATGCTTCGTTCAGCATAGGCAGCAGCATACGGTTTACGATGAAGCCGGCTTCGTCCTTTGCCAGAACGCAGGACTTGCCCATGAATTCACCAACTTCTGTAGCAATCTTAATCACTTCATCACTGGTATGCAGACCTCTGACGATTTCCATCAGCGGCATCTTAGGCACCGGGCTGAAGAAATGCATGCCCACAAAACGGCTTGGATCATCCAGGCAGCTTGCCAGGGTAGTGATGGAGATAGAAGATGTATTGGATGCAATCACTGCATCATGATTTGCGTATTTATCCACTTCACGGATAATAGATTTCTTGATTTCCAGATTTTCGGATGCTGCTTCGATAATTACATCAGCATCGAAACACGCCTTCATTTTAGCGGTGTAATGTACTCTGTCCAGAGTTTCCTTCCCCTCTTCTTCTGTAATCTTTTCGCGGGAAACCAGCTTGGCAATTTCCTTTTCCAGGCTCTTGCGGCTCTTTTCCAGCTGGGTTTCAGACACATCATAAATCGTAACATCCAGACCTTTCATTGCAGCATTCTGTGCAATGCCGGTACCCATAAAGCCGGCACCGATAACAAACAGTTTCTTTGCAAACATAAATCAATTCTCCTTCTGTAAATATTTTCAGGTGGGAAGACCCCACGGCACACGAAAAAACCCCGAAGCACACACTGTGCTCCGGGATTTTGAATTTTGCTCAGAATTAAGCTTCTTCAGCCATGATCTTGTCGAATTCAGCTACAACCTTTTCGAATTCTGCATCGTCTTCGATGTCAACCAGTTCGAATTCGTCGTCGCCAACTTCCTTGTAGCCGTAGATGTAAACATCATCGGAACCGTCGTCTGGAATCAGAGCGATATATTCCTTACCTTCGTAATCGAATACGCCCATGATTTCACATTCAACTTCTACGCCGTCATCGAATTCCAGAGTGATCACTTCAGTTTCTTCAACTTCCAGGTTTCTTTCGTCAGCCATTTTTGTCCTCCATTTATTAATTACTTAAAATTAACTTCTTGTGTATTTTCGGTGTATCACACCATCTCAACTATACCACATAATGGGGTATGTTTTCAACTAAAATATTCCAAAATAGCGCGTGCATTTTGCTCAGAAATACCCGGCACTTCCATTAGCTTCTCCACAGATGCTTTTTTTATGTCATCCACTGACTGGAAATGAGCAAGCAGTGCATTTCTCTTCACCGGACCGATGCCTTTGATGTTATCCAGCACAGAATTAATGGTGTTTCGGTTATGAAGACTGCGGTGGTAATCGATGGCAAACCGGTGCACTTCCTCCTGAATGGTGCCGCAGTACTTAAAGAGCAGCGGCCTGCCAGCCAGGGGAAGCTCATCCCCGCGTCCACTCACCAGTGCTCTCGTTCTGTGACTGTCGTCCTTGGCCATCCCCAGCACCGGAATACTGATCTGCAGTTCTTCCAGTACTTTTTCGGCGACGGTAACCTGACCCTGACCGCCGTCCATAAGGATGACATCCGGCAAAGTCTTAAATCCCGGGTCTCCCGCCAGATAACGGCGGAACCGGCGCTGCAGCATTTCCTGCAGAGAGCCGTAATCGTCCGGACCGGTGACGGTTTTTATCTTAAATCTGCGGTAGTCTTTCCGTACCGGTTTCAGGTTTCGGAAGACTACCATGGCACCTACCGTATCCACCCCGTTGGTATTGGAGATATCGTAGGATTCCACGCGGTAAGATTCCTTCCGGAATCCAAGTACACCGGCCAGTTCCTCAATCAGTGCCTGATTTCGTTCCTCCCCGGCCTTCAGCTTATCTTCCAGGTTCTTGGTCATTTCTCCGGCATCACGCAGTGCCAGATCCATCAAAGCTTTCTTATCACCGCGCTGCGGCATGAAAATACGGACTTTGCGGCCTTCTTCCTGACTTTCCAGAAACTCCTGAATCAGCTCTGCATCCTTCAGAGGTTTTGGAACAAGGATTTCAGACGGCACCGCAGCCCACTGGCTGTAATACTGCTTGATAAACTCCCCGATCAGGCTGTCGTAATCATCATCAGCCTCGGCCTGCATGGAGAAGGTTTCACGTCCGGAAAGCTTGCCGTCACGCACGGTAAAGAGCACCACGGAACGGGTATTTCCTGCCCCCACAGGAAGCACCATATCCAGGTCTTTACCGGAAACCAGGCTCACACGCTGTACCTCGCCGATGGATTTTGCAGCAATAATGTAATCACGATACACAGCAGCCTCTTCAAACTGCATGGCTTCAGAATACCCCAGCATCTTCTCGGTCAGATAATCAAGCAGCTTCTTCTGACGTCCGTTGAGGAACTCCATGGCCGCATCGATATACTGGCGGTATTCTTCCCGGCTTACCTGACCGGTACACACACCCCTGCATTCAGCGATATGGTAATTCAGACACGGACGGTATCCAGGCGGAAAGCTTCGCGCAGAACAGCGCTTCAGAGTATAGACACGATTCAGCAGGTCAATCATCTGATTCACCGCGCCGGCATCGCTGTAAGGACCGAAATACTTATCTCCATCTTTTTCAATGATGCGGGTCTTCACAATCCGCGGATAATCCTCCGATAAAGTAACCTTAATGTAAGGGTATGTCTTGTCATCACGAAGCAGTACGTTATACTTGGGTGCATACTTCTTGATTAAATTGCACTCCAAAATCAGTGCTTCCATCTCCGTCTGGCAGGTGATGTACTCAAACTCAGCGATATGAGACACCATGGCCCGTACCTTGGCACTGTGATTTGCACTGCTCTGAAAATACTGGCGCACACGATTCCGCAGGGAAATGGCCTTCCCTACATAGATTACCTGTCCCAGCTTGTCCTTATGCAGATAAACTCCCGGAGTATCCGGGAGTTTCTTTAAATTTTCCTTAATATCAAACATTTAGTACGGCCAGCCTCTCTGTTTCATACTCTGTTCCCTCTCCAGCTCACGGCGCGCCTGCTCCATGATACGCTGCTGGCGGCGGCGTTTAGCTTTCTTTTTATTGATGGAACGAAGTGTCAGAACTGTGATAAACAGAAGCAGAATCACTGCTGCTCCTCCGCAGATCAGGATTGTCTGAATATTGGTAATGCCATATGGAGACAGGAACCAGCCTTCTTCCACATCGTTTGCAGCCTTCAGACGGACTTCTCTGACCTTTTCATCAGCCAGATAAATTTCCACCTTACCCAGACGGTCACCTTCTTTAATCGGTGCCTTCAGTTCTTCATCATAAACTACGTTGGTTGTAACCAGTGCAGGAGATGCACCTTCCGGCAGGTTGATGATACCGCTGACGGAAGCCACCCCCGCTACTTTGTTTGTAGCACCGTGCGTCAGGCGGGCTTCCTCAAACAGATCACCCTTTTTAAATACTTCGTAAGGGCATACATTTTCCTTGGCATAGGTCAGCAGCTTCTTCATGTCAGGATAACGTTCCTTCATGGTGCTGCCCATGATAACCGCATAAAGTTCCAGGCCTTCGTGATTGATTCCGGCAACCATGGTCGCTACCGCTTCTTCGGTGGTTCCGGTCTTACCTCCGAAGACACCGTCATACTTCTTCACCTTAATGGTTCCGGTCGGCAGATCCATTTCGCCGCCCCTCAGCAGCAGGTTTCCGTTTTCCAGTACGCGGGCTTCAGACTTATTGGTCTTTCCGATGGTATATTCTGCTGTGGCAGCAATTGTCTTCAAAGTACGGTTATCGAAGGC
>JAFYKS010000045.1 GCA_017537495.1 Bacillota bacterium
AATGCCTCAGCTGGATATCCTGTACATGACCCGTATTCAGAAGGAACGTTTCTTCAACGAAGAAGATTACGTAAGATTAAAGGACACTTACATCCTGGATCTGGAAAAGCTGCATAATGCCAAGGAAGATCTGACCATTCTGCACCCACTGCCAAGAGTAAACGAAATCTCTGTAGAAGTTGACAACGACCCTAGAGCATGCTACTTCTTCCAGGCACTGTGCGGAAAGCACATCAGAATGGCGTTAATCCTGTTCCTGCTGGGAATCAAGTAAGCAGCCCCTTCCATAATGACAGAAATTATATAGCATAACTCAGGAGGTAAATAAATGAACATAGATGGCGTAAAGAACGGTATTGTATTAGACCACATTAAGGCCGGCAAGAGCATGATGGCTTACAAGCTGCTGGGTCTGGACAAGGTAAAGAGCTGCGTAGCAATCATTCAGAACGCAGACAGCTCCAAGTACGGCAAGAAGGATATCATCAAGATCGACGAACTGATTGACCTGGACTACGACGTACTGGGTTACATCGACAGCAACATCACCGTAAACATCGTAAAAGACGGCAAAATGGTAGAAAAGAAACACATGAAGCTGCCTACCGAACTGCGTAACGTAGTTACCTGCAAGAACCCTCGCTGCATCACTTCCGTAGAACAGGAAATCGTTCAGATCTTCCGTCTGAAGAATGAAGAAAAGAAAGTTTACAGATGTGCATACTGCGATGCAGAACACAAGGTAAAATAAATCATATTAATTATGAAGCATGGAGAGTGCCCGTACCCGCGGGCACTCTTTTTTTATGAAAACATACTGTGTTTCTGCGGCTTTTGTGGTATACTTTATGGTATCTATGAGCTTGTACAAAATCTCAGATATGGAGGTAACAATATGGAATTACTGGAACTTATGAGACGAAGACGCAGTGTACGCCACTATACCGGCGAGGCAGTTCCCGAGGATAAGCTGAAGATGGTTCTTCAGGCAGGTCTGCTTTCTCCTTCCGGAAAAGGTGCACGTCCATGGGAATTTATCGTCGTAAGAAATAAAGAGACCCTGGCAAAACTTGCCCTCTCCAGGGACAACGCCCACAATCAGCGTATGACAGCAGAAGCAGACGTGGCCATCGTGGTTCTCTGTGACAGTCAGAAGGCCGACACCTGGGTAGAAGACGGTTCTGCAGTCATGTCCAATATGCATCTGATGGCAGATGCAATCGGCCTTGGAAGCTGCTGGCTTCAGGGACATCTCCGTACCGCTGCAGACGGACAGAGTGCCGATGCATACGTGCGCCAGTTCCTCCACTATCCTGAGAACTATTCCCTGGTAGCTTCCCTTCTGCTGGGGATCCCTGCAAAGCATGCAGACCCATACGAACTGGAAAGCCTGCCGATGGATAAAGTACATTATGAAGAATTTTAAGGAGAATCTCCATGAAACACGGTTTTATTAAGACAGAAGCAGTGAGCCCCGACCTTCGGGTTGCTGACTGCAGATACAATACAGAAAAAATTATCGAAGCACTCTATGCAGCAGCTGCCCGCGGCAGCCAGCTGGTGGTTTTCCCGGAACTGGCTGTAACCGGCTATACCTGCGGTGACCTGTTCCTCCAGTCTGCTCTGCAGAAGGCAGCAGAAGAATCTCTGCTGGAAATTGCCGGTGCATCCATCGGCCTGAATCTGGTGGCAGTAGTAGGTGTCCCCCTTTCCGTAGAAGGCAAGCTGTACAACTGCAGTGCCGTATTATGTGAAGGTGAAATTCTGGGTATTGTTCCGAAGACACACCTTCCTGTGCACGGTGAATTCTACGAAAAGAGATGGTTCACACCGGCACCGGAAGAAACTTTCTTCATCAGCCTGGGAGATCTGGATTACGAAATTCCGTTCGGCACAGACATCCTCTTCCGCTGCTGCGACGTGCCTGCTTTCGTGCTGGCTGCAGAAGCAGGTTCTGACCTCTGGTCCGCACTGGCACCATCCTCCTTCCATGCCATGGCAGGTGCTACCATCATTGCAAACACCGCAGCCTGTGCTGAAGCAGCGGGAAGCAGCGCATACCGCAGCCAGCTGACCGCATCCCAGTCCGCAAAGTCCATCTGCGGCTACGTATTCGCCTCTGCAGGCCCTGGAGAATCCTCCACTGACGCAGCCTTCGGCGGGCACACTATGATTGCTGAAAACGGCACTATGGCTGCTGAATCCCTGCCTTTCGGAGAAGGTTTCTGCTGCACCGAAATTGACGTGGAAAAACTGCTTTACGAACGTTCCAGAAACTCCCTCTTCCAGCCGCTTTCCGGCTCCGAAGACGACTATCTGGATGTATATTTTGACCTGGAAATGAAAGAAAACGAGCTGACCGGCTCCTACTGTGCCGATCCGTTCATGCCGTTGGAAGGCGCAGAACGTGCCGCACGCTGCGAAGAAATCCTCCGCATTCAGGCTGCAGGACTGACTAAGAGAATGCAGCATACCCACAGCAAAACAGCCGTAATCGGTATTTCCGGCGGACTGGACAGCTGTCTGGCCCTTCTTGCTGCAGCAAGAGCCATGAAGGCCATGAACCGTCCTGCATCCGATATCTATGCAGTCACCATGCCTTGCTTCGGCACCA
>JAFYKS010000464.1 GCA_017537495.1 Bacillota bacterium
CTTCTCCTGACCCACCGCAACCTTTCCGGTCCTGTAATTCTTAACAATTCCAGACACATGAAGACCGGTATGAGGCTTGCAATCAACTTTGTTTTCCCGTATACTACTGACAGTGTACTTGCTCATATGAAAAAAGATTTTTCCGCTAACAGCCGTACGGCCGAACACTGGCTGGCTGATAAGTACAGCCTGCCGAAGAGATTTTGCGAAACAATCGTAAAGTCCGCAGGCCTCAGCAGCCGCAAAGTTTCCACGTTCTCAGGGGGGGACATGAAAACGCTGGCACTGAGTCTGACGGCGGCGTCGTACACAATCAGCGGACTGGGCAGTTTCCGGCAGGCTATGGTTACAGCAGGCGGTGTCGCACTGAACGAACTCAGCCTTAAAACCATGGAATCAAAGAAACATCCGGGTCTGTATTTCATAGGAGAAGTCACTGATGCAGACGGCGATACGGGAGGATATAATCTTCAGTTCGCATTTGCATCCGCAGCGGCTGCAGCTAAAGCAATCTGCGGCTGAACCAGTTTTAAAAATGAAAGAGGTATTTGAATGAGGAAAAGAACACGAAAAAGTATCACCATGACTCTTCTGGTGGCACTGCTTGTTTCAGTGCTTCCGGTTGAGTTTTCTTTTGCCGCGGTTCCTGAAAAAATCAGCCAGCCGGCAGAAGTTACCACATTTAAGTCCACAGACAGTTTCGATCAGGAGTATCTGCGCGGTTATGTAACCAGCGATGACGACCGGGTTCTGAAGGTAGTGTACCGCACACCGCTGGAAACCAGTCTGTTCCGCCTTTCCCTTTACCGGACCGGAGCCGACAAGGGAGATATGGACCTGGACATTTACATCGATCCGAAAGTTGAGTATGCATCCGATGGAACACCAACCTACAACTTCACCTATTATCTCAACATGGAGGGACTGGAAGTTCCGGATGGACGCTACACCATCTACATCCGCCGCTGTGCCACAGCTCAGGATGCAGCAATCCTGAAATACAACAACAGCGGTGTTCTGAATAAGAACATGGTCATTCAGGTAAAGGACAGCAAGGTCAAGATTCTCCGTTATATGGATGTCATCAATTACAACCGCGAAATCATGGCCATTGGCGATGCTTATGACATCAGCCGTTATATGGACGAAAAGCTGGAAGATATCCGTTTCGTACTGCGAAATCCGGCTACCAACATTTATTCTGACATGACCTGGGACAAGATATCCTATATCAAAACTGTATCCGACCGCGTCACAGCCGGGGCTTACACAGACTATGACAAGCTCCGCAAAATCTACGAGTATACGGCGTCCAATTTCTATTATGACTCTGTGGCCTTCCAGACGCACGACAATCAGTACGCACACCCGTATGACAATATCAGAAATTTTGAGATGGGCCTGACTTCTGTAAACAGCCAGCAGGGCCGTGTTTACACCACCTGCCAGGGTTATTCTGCCATCGTCATTGCACTGGCAAGAGCTCAGGGAATTCCTGCCCGTATGGTTTACGGTCACCGTGCTGCTGTCCCTTCCCACGACTGGACTACCGAATCCAACGTCACTGTCCGCGACCACTGGTGGGTGGAAGCCTGGGCTGACGGACGATGGATTTTCATCGACCCAACCGTAGGTACCACCAATAAGTATGACAGCAAAACAGGCAAATGGACAACCACCGGCCTGACCAACTACACCTATTTCGACCCGACTGAAGAGCAGATTGCTACAAGCCACCTGTACTTCAATGTCTATCCGGACTACCGTTTCGGCTACTACATCGAAAATCCTTATGAAATCACCACTTTGGGTGCTTTCCTGAATCAGTATTCAGAGGTCGACCCGGACAGCGATGATTACAGCTACGGCGTAATCGGAAGTCAGATTCAGAACGGGAAGATTTTGAACAGCCAGTACAGTTACTATGACTATACCACCTGGGGTGACGGCGTCAAATCCCACTTCATGACTGACGGCCGCGGAAATGTAAGCCAGATTCAGTGGAGCGGCAACGGTTTTACCGGTGCTCTCAATCTGCCTCGTTTTACCAGCATGAAGCTGCTTTCTTCTCACGGAAATAAATATGAAACAGTGGATTTATCCGGAAGCACTTCACTGGAAAAGATTTATCTGTATAACAACAATATCACTTCCATGAATCTGGCAGACTGCTATAACGCCTGGTATGTCCGCTGCAAGGACAACCCGATGAAGGAACTGACCATGTACCTGAACGGCCGCAACCGGACCTTTACTGCAGGAGAGAATGGTACATTCTACTTCACTCTGGATACACGTTACACAGACAGCTCCTTCTCCCTCTACTCCAGACCGGATACCGGGTATAAGGTTGAAGGAATTTACAGCACTGCTACTGGTGAGCGCCTGTCCACCAAGAAGACATGGCACTTTACACCAAAGACAGCTGGCTATGAAATCCTGTTTGAACTGGATCCGGACAGCTACAAGTATACCATCCTGCCTGGCGACGATATGGAAGGCGAGCAGGACTTCAAGGCTGATTATTTCAACGCAGCCATGAAACGTCTGCAGGAACTCGGCTACTACATTCCAGCGCCTTATCTCTATGAAGATACCTCCGTATACACCGGTTCCATGGTGGAAGCTACAGTGAAGTTCCAGGTAATGCACGACCTGCCTAACACCGGCAATATCGGCAAAATGACCTGGCAGATTCTCTTCAGTGACGATGCTCTGCCGATGGTAAACGATTACGAATATCTGCAGATTCTGGGTGAATACGAAGCCCGCAGGGCACTGGAAGAAGAAGCCGAAAAGGTTGCTGACGCAGTTTCCATCAAGGCCGCTTCTGCAGCCTCCAAAGGCGCTATGAATATCACCTGGACCGTGGATCAGGTATCCACCGGCGATGAAGTTCTGGATGCGGAGATTTCTTCCCTGCTGCCGCAGGATGCCGGTGTTGACGCATACTTTGACGGTTTCGAAGTGTGGAAGTCTTCCAGCAAAACATCCGGCTACAAGCAGGTCCGCGACACCGAAAAACTCACTTATAAGAACACATCCGGCCTGAAAAAAGGCAATCGCTACTACTACAAAGTACGTGCCTACAAGCTTGTCGGCGAAGAAAAGATTTATACCGGATGGTCAAATATCACTTATAAGAAAGCTAAATAGGCGGACCCGTCACCGTAAATCAATATTAAAAGAAAAAATCCCAACTCGTTATGAGTCGGGATTTATTTTTATCTTAGTGTAATTTTACAGCGGACTGGATTACATCGCCTTTACTGCGATTTCAGCCAGCAGCTTGTCTGCGAAGTCTTCTACGGACATTTCGCCCAGTTCGCCTTCCTTACCGGAACGAACAGTTACGGAACCAGCTTCGGCTTCCTTTTCACCGATTACGCACATGTAGCTTACACGTTCGTTTCTCGCTTCTCTCAGCTTCTTACCGATCTTTTCGTTTCTGATATCGCATTCAACTCTCAGACCCAGTTCTTCCAGTCTTTCTGCAACTTCCTGTGCATAGTCAGCAAACTTTTCAGTTACAGTCATCAGACGAACCTGTACAGGAGCCAGCCACAGAGGGAACTTACCTGCGCAGTGTTCAGTCAGAATACCGATGAATCTTTCGATGGAACCGAAGATTACACGGTGAATCATAACAGGTCTGTGCTTTTCGCCGTCTGGACCTACGTAAGTCAGATCGAATCTCTGAGGCATCTGCATATCTAACTGAATAGTACCGCACTGCCATGTTCTGCCCAGGGAGTCTTCCAGATGGAAGTCCAGCTTAGGGCCGTAGAATGCGCCGTCACCTTCATTAACAACGTAATCTGCATTGATGTTTTCCAGTGCGCCTCTCAGTGCATCTTCTGCAATTGCCCATTCTTCGTCAGTACCCATGGAATTTTCAGGTCTGGTGGATAATTCGATGTGATACTTGAAGCCGAACATGTTGTATACTTCGTCGATGAACTTTACTACACCGATTACTTCATCCATAATCTGTTCAGGCAGCATGAAGATATGTGCGTCGTCCTGAGTGAAGGTTCTAACTCTCATCAGACCGTGCAGAGCGCCGGACAGTTCGTGTCTGTGTACCTGACCCAGTTCACCGCATCTGATAGGGAAGTCTCTGTAGGACCACATCTTTCTCTTGTAAACCAGCATGGAACCAGGGCAGTTCATTGGCTTTACAGCGAAATCTTCATCATCAATCTTGGTGAAGTACATGTTGTCCTTATAGTGATCCCAGTGACCGGAAGTTCTCCACAGCTGTTCGTTCAGAATCAGAGGAGTCTTAACTTCTTCGTAGCCTCTCTTTCTGTGTTCTTCTCTCCAGAAGTTTTCCAGTCCGTTACGGATAATCATACCCTTTGGCAGGAAGAATGGGAAACCAGGACCTTCGTCAACCAGCATGAACAGATCCATTTCCTTACCAATCTTTCTGTGGTCACGCAGCTTAGCTTCTTCCAGCTTCTGAATGTATTCGTCCAGTTCTTCCTGGCTTGGGAATGCAGTTGCATAAATTCTCTGCAGCATCTGTCTTTCGGAGTCACCTCTCCAGTAAGCACCTGCAACGCTCATCAGCTTGAATGCCTTGATCTGGCCAGTGGATTCCATGTGAGGACCAGCACACAGGTCTACGAAGTCACCCTGCTTGTAGAAGGAGATTACCGCATCTTCCGGCAGATCCTGAATCAGTTCTACCTTGTATGGTTCGCCCTTTTCTTCCATCAGCTTAATTGCTTCTTCTCTTGGCAGTTCGAATCTTTCCAGAGGGTAGTTCGCCTGAACGATTCTCTTCATTTCCTTCTGGATCTTGGCAAAATCTTCTTCGCCGAACTTGTGCTCACAGTCGAAGTCATAGTAGAAGCCGTTATCGATTGCAGGACCAATCGCCAGCTTTGCTTCCGGCCACAGCTTCTTAACTGCCTGTGCCATAATATGAGAAGCAGTATGTCTGTAAGTGTCTCTTACCTGGGCATCTTCCCAGTTTAATTTTTCTTTCGCCATTTTATGTTCACCTTTTCTTTCGTTAGTCTTATTTAAAGGTCATATACCCTTATATTATCGCTTTAAAACCATGTTCTCACCCATGGAAGGTGTCTGGAGTTATCCGCCGGTTCCAGCCCCGTATCAGGTGTCCTGTTCACTCACAACCTCTTCATCCGGATCATCCTGAATAATACCGGAACTGTCCGGAATTTCAGGATTTGCTGGTTCAGCCGGAGTATCGGTACCGCCTGACGGAACTTCGCCGCCTGTAGGTTCAGAAGGCTGTGTGGTTACATCGCTGCCCGGGTTATTCGGGTCAGCCGGAACAGTCGGATCAGCAGGTACTGTTGGATCGGAAGGAACCACCGGATCGGTCGGAACCTCAGGATCAGTACCCTCACCAGTTCCCGGATTTTCAGGAACAACCAGAGATGGATCATAGTTCGGAGAGTTTGGATCAGTCGGATCCCAAGGCTGCAGGGTGTCAGGATTAAGAATATCATCCGGGAATTCCGGATCCATAGGATCCCACGGCAGTCCGGTTTCCGGATTAATGGTCGGATCGGCAGGATCAGTTACCACAGTATCATCCGGAACCTGAGTTGGATCTTCCGTTTCCTCAATTTCCACATCTTCTTCATTTTCAATTTCCTGTGCATCACGTGCCGCCTGGATTTTGGCAGCCAGCTCATTGCTGATTGCATAAAGTCCGGAAGACGGAACGTAATCTTCCTGCATGAACATCTCCTGATGGAGCTTGACTGCATTTCCAGCCAGATCTACAGGAAGAACATAAGAAAGCTCTCCGATGTAACCAGCGGTCACATTATACGGCCAGCCCACGCTGCCCTGAATGTTAAAGGTCGGCAGTTTGGCTGCCAGTGCCAGAATGTTGTTCATATCCAGGTTGGTTTTTACCTGCGGTGTCATCAGTTCAATCAATCCCTTGATTTCACTGAAGGACATGGTCTTCATCTTGTTAAAGGTCTTGGTCAGGACGGTACGCATACGTTCTGTACGCTTGAAGTCATCGCCTACGCCCTTACGGATTCTGGAGTAGGATACCGCCTGACATCCATCCAGAGTCTGTGTACCGGCTGCAGTTACCGTCTGATAGTTTTCACGGCCGATATTCTTCGCAGTCTGTGCGGTATACTTATTCAGCTGCTGGATTTCAAAGTCCTGCACGTCTACTGTAATTCCGCCCACCGCATCCACAAGGTCAGCTACTGCCTTGAAGTTTACAACCACATAATTCTGAATATTCAGGTCCATGGCCTGGTTCAGAGATTTCATGGTCATTTCCGGACCGCCGTAAACACAGGCATGGGTAATCTTATCGTAAGTTGGTGTATCCCCCATCTTCAGGTAAGTATCTCTGTAGGTGGAGATAATCTTCACATCGTTGGTTTCTTCATTGATGCTGACAACCATGATAGCATCGCTGCGGGTTCCGTTAATATTGCTCATATCTCGGCTGTCTACACCCAGCAGCAGAATATTGATATATCCATCCACCGCAGTCAGAGACAGGTCGTAATCTTCCGGAGTCTCCTCAAACATGATTTCATGCTGCTCTTCCGCATACCCTGCCAGCATGGCGGCGATAATGCCTCCCGCCAGGAGCACTGCCAGAACAACAAGGATGGTTACTTTTTTCCAGGTAGCCAGGTCTTTGACCCAGTCTATCGGGCTTTTTTTCCGGTGCTTTTCACTTCTGCTCATTGCTCAAAAATACCCTTGCCCTTTCCCTTTTTCTTGGCTGCATCCTCTTCTGTCATGCGCTGATAATACTCGATGGCATCATCGATATCGCTGTCATACATGAGCTTGCCCTGCCGCATTACCAGTCCGCGTTTGCAGAAAGATCTGGCCGTGCTGCTGGAATGGGTTACGAAGAGGAACGTCACATCCTTTTCATTGATAATCTCATTAATCTTGGCTGTACATTTCTTCTTGAACTCATTGTCCCCCACACTGAGTGCTTCGTCCACAATGAGAATTTCAGGCTTGATATTTACATTGATGGCAAATCCCAGACGGGCTTTCATACCGCTGGAGTAGGTTCTCACCGGCTGATCGATGTAGTCATTGAGATCAGCAAAATCCACAATTTCCGGCTCCAGTTCCCGTATTTCCTTATCAGAAAGCCCCATGAGCTGTCCGCGGAAGTAGATATTTTCACGTCCGGTAAACTCCGGATCAAAACCTGCCGTCAGCTCCAGAAGAGCACTGACACGGCCGTTAACTGTGATTTTGCCCACTGTCGGATATGCCACACCGGTAATCATTTTCAGAATGGTGGATTTACCCGCACCATTCTTCCCAAGAAGTGCTACCGCCTCACCCTTCCGAATCTGGAAGGAGAGATGGTTCACCGCAAACTTCTTTTTATATGGGGTATTTTTCAGGAAGATTGACTTGAACCGCTGCTTATCATTCTTAAACAGCTTGTATACCTTGGTCACATCCTGAAACTCTATTACAATATCTCTGTTTTCTTCACTCATAATTCACCTATGGTCCTTCCCCGGCTACAGCACATCCGGAATGTCTTTTCTCAGCTTCCGGTATGCCCATACCGCCAGCAGTCCCATTACCGCATACACAATGGCAAAGTTCACCAGCTGCTGCCAGTCTTCCCAGAACCATCTGTGATAGATGAAAGAGTTGCGGTAACCGTTTACCACGATGGTAATCGGATTGAAGAGCAGAATGGAACGAATCCACTCCTGCTCAATGGATGCTGCATCATAAAGAATCCCTGACATCCAGAACAGTGCCTGAACCAGTGATTTTACCAGGTTAAGGAAGTCTCGGCTGATAGCCGCAATTACCCCCGCAAACAGACCCCATGCTGTGAAGAAAAGGAACATCAGCAGCATATAGCACGGAATCTGCAGATAATAAATGGTCGGCATGTAACCAAATCCCA
>JAFYKS010000465.1 GCA_017537495.1 Bacillota bacterium
CTTCATCTGTTTTGAAGGTTTCTTTTATATTCGTTTTATTTTTTCGAAGAATCAGCTTATCTTGCTGCACGGGTAGTTAATGGTGCCATTAAGCTGAAGCTGCTGGTACATTCCGCCGGTCTGGAATATACAACCTGCTCCTTTCCTTCTCCGGTCTTGTGGTTCCAGTATACATACAGTACACCAGCCACAACGGCTACGCCGGCTACATTAGCAGCCAAAACCATCAGGAAAGTTGTCATAAATGAAATCATTGTTACCATCCTCCTTATCGATAGATACTTTAATATTTTCAGCAATAGTTTCATACAGGGTTTTGTTAGCTGCATGCAGGTAGAACAGCGGTGCACCCAGGAAGATAATACCTCCCAGAATATTACCGATGGTTACCGGCAGCAGGTTGGTAAAGAAATAATTCTGTATATTCAGCTGCGCCAGCTGTTCTGCGGTGAATCCGTATGTTTCCATAGCAAGTTCCACATAATGCGGATTGTCCAATGCCAGCATTCCGGCTGTAATGTAGTACATATTAGCTACACAGTGTTCAAAACCAGCTGTAACAAAGAGCATGATTACGAAGAAGCATGCCAGCAGTTTGCCGGTTACATCCTTGGCACACATAGCCATCAGTACCGCTGCACACACCAGAATATTACAAAGGATGCCGGATACGATACCCTTGGTAAATGTCAGTCCGACCTTACCAGCTGCAACCTTAATGGTGTATGCTCCCAGCATGCCTGCAGTATAATCCAGCTGTCCGCTGAGATATACCATGACTGCCATGAGAGTCGCACCTAAAAAGTTACCGAAAATAACTACAACGAGGAGTTTGATAATGGACTTGGATTTCTGCTTGCCGTCAAATACACTGATTGCAGCCAGGCAGTCACCGGTAAACAGTTCCGCGCCCAGCAGAATAACCATCATCAGACCAACCGGGAATACAACAGCCGCTGCCAGTCTTGCCAGACCTACGTCAGGAATGGTATGTGCTGCTACACTGCTGGCAGATGCACCCAGTGCAATCATCATACCAGCCAGAACAGCCTTACCTACCAGACGGCCTGATGTCATCTGCACCTTGGCCATACATCCCGTTATATACTTATTAAGTACTTCCTGTATTGTTAAACAACCTTCCACTACGATATCTACTCCTTAAATTTCTTAATTATATTATAAAGTATATTACTTCTTTAAACATAGATATTTTAGCAGACTCCGAACCAGGCAGGTAATATAAAAAAAGAAAGCCGCCATATATTTCTATATATAGCGGCTGTGTTCCTATTTGTACTTGGCGGACGCTACATCCACCTTCGCTTCATATATTTTTTTCTGGAACAGTTTGTCGAATTCGCCAAGCTTGTAATCCTGACGGTAAATCAATACATCCTTATCTCTGTTGTCCTGATCTGTGCAGACACGCTGTACCAGGCCGTTCTTTTCCAGAACAGACTCCGGAATCGGTGATACCCACATATAGGTAGTAGGCACATTGGTCAGAAGGTCAAACTGGCTTCCTCGTTCATAGACATAGATTGTCTTTTCCGGCTTTCCGCCTGTACTGGAGTTTTTATGATCCAGTTCACGGTGGTTTTCAATGTCCGCATGGGTAATCTTAATATAATCCTGCAGATCTTCTGCATAGATTTTTTCTTTTTTAGCAAGAGGATGTTCCTGTGACATAACCAGAACATACTCAAACTCCCAAAGCGTTTCAGATTCCAGCTTGTTGTTTTTCAGACGGCTGTAAAATACGCCCTCATCTTCCACATTATATCGGATGATACCCATATTATACCCCCGGTCTGCCACATTGGAGATGGTCCGGAGTGTATTGGTCTCGTTAACCGTCACATCCAGCCCTGATTCAATAGGCAGTTCCCCCACGAATGCAGTTACACCGCTGGCAATATAGCTTCCGCGCGGAATGGAGATTTTAAACAGCGTGCGCTCCGCATCGGTTCTGCGGGACAGCTTTTCGATTTCCGCAATGTGCTCCACCATCTTTCTGGCATGGAAAAGAAACTCATTGCCTCTCTCCGTAACAGTTACCCCGCTGGAAGTACGCTTAAAAATGCTGTATCCCAGCTCATGTTCCAGGTCCTTCACGGCTTTGCTCAGATTAGGCTGCGCCATAAACAGGTTCTGCGCGGCCTGGGAAATAGACCCCGCCTTTTCAATTTCCAGCACATATTTCAGATATAGTGTGTTCATACTCTGCTCTCCGTCTTGTGATATCTATATGCAAATTCATATACTCCCTATATATTATCACAGAGGGCCATGAATTACCATAGTGGATTTCCAATTTGTCATATTATTTTATATATGGATTTCCACTCTGCTTCCTCCGGTCTTTTCTCTGCGGACGGTCACCTGACGGTCGATTTTCTCTTTCAGTTCGCTGACATGGGAAATGATTCCCACCAGACGGTTTCCGTCACTTAAACCAGCCAGTGTACTGATGGCCTGACGAAGTGACTCTTCATCCAGAGAACCGAATCCCTCATCCACAAACATGGTATCCAGGCGAATTCCTCCAGCCGAAGACTGCACCTCATCAGAAAGCCCCAGTGCCAGGGAAAGGGATGCCTTAAAAGATTCACCGCCGGACAGTGTCTTTACACTTCTCTGCGTCCCATTGTAATGGTCGATGACATCCAGTTCCAGGCCGCTCTGACTGCGGTTATTTTCTGCCACCTGTCGGCGTACCAGCTCATACTGCCCGCCAGTCATGGAAAGAAGTCGTCTGTTAGCCCTTATGATAATCCGGTCGAAATAGGTCATCTGAATATAGGTTTCCAGCATGATTTTTTCCTTACCGGCGATGTTTCCGTTGGCGGTATTGGAAAGTGCCTTCACCCAGGTCCACTGTTCTTCCAGCTGCGCAAGCTGTCCTGCTGTCTTTTCAATATTTACCTTAGCGGTCTCATTGGTAGTAATCCGGGTTCGGGCCTTCTGAAGTTGCCCCTGCAAAATCTCTTTTTCCGCACTTGCTTCTCTTCTTCTGCTTTCTTCGCCTTCCACACTGTACTGCTGCGCGCCTTCAAGCTGACTCTTCAGCTGTGCAATTCTTCCCTCGGCCTCAGTCAGTGCATTCTGGCAGCTGTGGAAATGCTTTTCCGCATCTTCCAGTTCCTTTCGAAGGTTTTCGATATACTGATGAAGTTTTGTCTGCGCCTGCAGTGCTTCTCTGCGGGTTGCGTGAGGAAGGTTTGCTTCCAGCTCCCCGGTCTGTTTTTTCAGTGCCTCCTGATGGGACTTTGCGGCTGCCAGCTGCTGTCTGCATTCGAAAAGTTCTTTCTGCAGGCTTTCTGCCAGCTGTTCTCCTTCAGACAGCTGCTTCTCCAGAGTCTGCTTTTTCTGCAGATTTTCTTCTTCCTTCTTCAGTTTTTCTTCTGCATCTTTTATTTGATGGTTCAGTTCCTTCTGCAGTGCAGTCACCTTTTCAGACAGGTTATCTGTATGGGCAGATTCAAACAGCAGTTCAGCTCTCTGTCTCAGATTCTGAAGCTGGGTATCCACGGTACCTTTCAGCTGGCTGGCAGTTCTACTGGCTTCTGCCGCATTGTCTGCAGCCTCTCCCATTTCTTTTTTTGCACGTTCCAGCTGCGCCTCTGTCGGTGCTTCTGCAGAAGCTGCCGCGGGATGTGGATGATCTGAGGAACCACATACAGGACAAGGTTTTCCCGCCTCCAGAGTCTGCGCCAGAATACCTGCCTGCTCACTGAGGAAAGCACGGTTCATCTTTGTGTACTGTTCCTGTGCCTCATCAGCTCTCTGCTGGTATGTCATAAACACAGACTGCTGCTTCTGCAGCTGTTCAAAGTTTTCATTATATAAAGCAGAAATTCCTGCAAGTTCTTTCACCTGGCTCAGTTTCTGCTGCAGCAGATCCTTTTCACGGAGAAGCAGTTGCTTCTGTTCCCCTGCGGATTCCAGAAGTTTCAGTGATTCCTTTCTTTCAGCCTGAAGCCGAGTTTTGCGTTCCAGTTCTGCTTCTGTCCGAACAGCATGTTCTTCCTCTTCATGGCACTTTTTCTCTGCATCTTTCAGTTCAGTCTGCATTGCATTCAGCTGTTCATACTGAGGCAGCATGGATTCCAGCAGGGTAAGTTCACGTTCCGCACTTTCTCTGCGAAGCTGCCGTTCTTTTACAATGAAAAGCTGCGCATCAGCTGCTGCCAGCGCATCCTGCTTTTCCAGTCTGGAACGTTCTGCTAGCTCCAGCTGTTTGGCTGCAGCTTCCAGTTCTCTGGCTTTACCCAGTCTTTCACTGATTTCTGCCAGTTCTTTTTCCAGCACGGAAAGTTTCCCGCTAAGCTCATTTTCAGCCTGCTGATCCTCTTTCAGGATCATATCCAGAAGCTCCATCACATCGGCAAGTGGCAGCTGACCGGTTCTGGCTTTTTCTGCGTTTTCCGCCATGAGACTGTCCGCGCTGCAGACAATACCGCTGATGTACTGTTTCACACTGCTTCCTGCCGCTTCGCACTGGCGTCCCAGGCTGCCGGACTCAGCTTTCAGTCTGTCCTGCAGTTCCTGATAATAGCCTGTTTTAAAGATTTCCCGGAAAATACCCTGCCGCTCCTTCGTATCAGTATGAACTTTGAGTTCTGATTATTTGGAGGGAAAAATGAAATTTGAAAATCTCAGAAGCCGCTGGGAGTTTGGCGAGGCTTCGGAATGTCGC
>JAFYKS010000466.1 GCA_017537495.1 Bacillota bacterium
CTGATGCGTCAGCATTTCACCTTCTCCTCCCGCCTCATGACCAAGCTGAAATTCCAGAAACTGATTTACCTGAACGGTGAGCAGATGCCAAGCTGGGTTCCAACCGCACCTGGCGACGAAATTGTCATCAAAATGCCTGATGAAGCATCCGATTTTCCGCCGGAAGATATTCCAATCAATGTGGTATACGAAGACAATGATATCCTGGTCATCAACAAGCAGCCATGGGTTGCGGTTCACCCTACCAAGGGCAAACCAAACCACACCATCGCCAACGGTCTCATGAAAAAGATGTATGAAGATGATGAAGCCGGCACCGGCCACCTTTACAAAATCCGCTTTGTCAACCGTCTCGACATGAATACTTCCGGCCTGATGATTATCGCAAAGAACTCCTTAGCACAAGAAGAAATCGTTAAGCAGATGCGCAAGAATACCGTGCTGAAACGCTACATCGCTGTAGTGACCGGTGAAATGCCTCATGATGAAGGAACTATCGACCTGCCGCTGGGCCGTCCTTTTGCTGACGAAGTAGAACGCTGGGTTATGCCAGTGGAAGACGGCGGTCAGGAATCCGTCACCCATTATAAGGTTCTGGAACGGTTCAACGGACACACACTGGTGCAGCTGCAGCTGGAAACAGGACGTACTCACCAGATTCGTATTCACCTTTCCTACATCGGCTACCCTATTGTAGGAGACCACCTGTACTGCTACGGAGATCCTTTCGAATATCGTCGGGTTAACAATATTCCGGATTATGTACATAACGAACGTGTTTCCGAATATATCGACCGCCAGGCTCTTCACGCACGTTATCTGGCCTTCGAACACCCGGTAACCAGAGAGTATATGGAATTCGAAACAGAGATTCCGGAGGATATTCAGAAACTGATTGAAACCGTAAAAAACTTATAGCATAAAAAACCTCTGAAGCACTGCGGCGTGCTCAGAGGTTTTATATTTTCTGTTATTTTGTGCTTGCTTCAATGTATGCCTGTACACGTTCGCCGTCTGTCGGAACTTCGATATACTTCAGTCCTCTCTTCTGGTAACCGTCTGCACCGTTGCCGGCGATAATCATTACCCAGTTGTCTTCAATCAGTTCGCATGCATACTGAATAGCTTCACCACGGTCAATAATGGTAGCCGCAATCTTTTCAGGATTTAGATGTTCCTTAATCTGATTGCAGATGTCGATAACAGACTCCGTGCCAGGGTCCTGTTCCGTAAGAACAACCTTATCGGCATACTGGTTGGCCAGTTCGCCCAGATCCTTTCTGCGGTTGTAAGCCTTATTTCCGTGGCATCCGAATACCAGCAGAATCTTACGGTCCGGATAGAGCTTCTTCACATTTTCGAATAATGTCTGGTAGCTCAGTTTATTATGTGCGTAGTCTACGATAACATCTACATGCTTATGCGGCATGGTGTACAGTTCCATACGGCCTGCTACCTTTACATTAGCCAGGCCTGCTTTGATGTTTTCAAACGGAACGCCCAGAGCCCTCGTCATGGCAATGGCCGCCAGTGCATTGCTTGCGTTGTAGAAACCGCCGATGCTTACCAGAATCTCTTCTGTACCGCCTTCCCAGTCTACCTTGAACTTCAGGCTGCTTGGAGTAGACTCCACATCGTAGCCGTAGAAGTCAGCATCCGGAGTACGTCCGAATGTGGAGATTTTGCAGGAAGAAGCACGGGCTGCATCCAGAACGCGGGACAGATACTTGTCCTCTATTTCCATGTTGATGCAGGCATGTTCGCTCTGGCTGAAAATCATCAGCTTGGACTGGAAATAGTCCTCGATGGTCGGATGTTCGCGGTCAGAGATGTGATCTTCAGATACGTTGAGGAAACCGCAGACTTTGTAATCCAGAGCCGCTGTACGTTCATATTTCAGTGCCTGAGAGGAAGTTTCCATCACCAGATATTCACAGCCATTGTCCACGCAGGAAGCCAGATGGCGGTGCAGCTCCAGGGTTTCCGGAGTGGTC
>JAFYKS010000467.1 GCA_017537495.1 Bacillota bacterium
ACAATGACAATTGGCGGAGATATGGTTGCTTCATGTTATCATATCGGCTCTCACGAGACTCTGAATGAAACATATGATAAGATTCTGAAATGGGCGGATGAGCATGGATATGAATGCAGCGGAGAATCTATTGAACGATATGTTACAGACTATTGGACAATTCAGGATTCAGATGAATTTGTAACTGAGATTCTGATTAAGGTTTCAAGAAAGTAAGGTGACACTATGGATATCAGAGATTTAATACCTGAAGATACAGAAGGCAGACTTAGAATAATACAGGAGACAGTACCGGGAAAACAGATATCTCTGGCACACATAATAGGTGGACCTAAACCGATTGTTTATAAGAAACTGGGACTTAATCCGGATATAGATTATAATAGCTCTGCAATTGGAATACTGAACATGACACCGCCGGAATCTGCTGTAATCGCAAGTGACATTGCTACTAAAGAAGGCGATATTTATCTTGGCTTTGTTGATAGATTCAGTGGATCACTGATCATAACAGGAATGCTTTCAGAAGTGGAAAATGCAATGCTGGAAATCATCCGTTATTTTAAGGATGATCTTGGATTTGCGTGTTGTCCTATTTCCAGAAGGTAGTTTCGGATGCGAAAGATAATCTTTATTGGACGCAGCGAGGCTGGGAAAACTACGCTTACACAGGCAATGAAGGGTGAGAAAATCACGTATCATAAAACACAGTACGTTAATCATTTTGATGTAATAATAGATACACCGGGTGAGTATGCAGAAACAAAGAATCTGGGCGGTGCATTGGCTATGTATTCATTCGAAGCTGATGTTGTGGGGCTGCTGCTGAGTGCTATTGAACCGTACTCACTGTATCCGCCGTGTGTAACGCCGATTGCCAACCGTGAAGTTGTAGGTATTGTTACGAAAATAGATCATCCACTGGCTGATCCTGAGCAGGCTGCAGAATGGCTGAGACTGGCAGGATGTGAAAAGATATTCTACATCAGTTCCTATACAGGAGAAGGTGTTGCAGAACTGCTGGAACATCTCCGGGAAGATGGAGATATAATGCCTTGGGAAGAGGCTAAGGAACGCGACAACTCGTTGTAAAATCATGAATATTAAAGATTCCCTTTAAGGGGAATCTTTTTTGATGTGTTTTTATTGTATTTAGCGATAATTTATAACTAAATTGTGGTATTGTAATGACGGGAGCAACCTAGTAATTATAAGGTGCTCCCGTTTTTTAGTGTAAAATCAACGGTCTCGCAGTGTACGACCGCAAATTAGTACACCATGGAAATATTTAAAAAAAATACCAATTGAGGTTTGACATTCCACTAAAGTGTATCTCGTATAATTTACTATGACTAATAGTCATTTAAACGTCTTTATTTTATTTAATTAAGAGAGGAGAAAAGACTTATGACAGAGAGAGCTATGAGCGCACCCGCAGGTGCACTGGAAGCAAAAAAAGCAATGGATAAGTCATACAGAATCAAGGGTATCTTCATCGCACTGATGTCCGGTTTCCTGTATGGCGGTTACACAGCATTCATGACACAGGGTATGTCAACTGGTATCTGGGCCGACTACTACGGTGCTGCAAGTGGATTATCTGCATTCGCAGTAGTTTACACACTGAGTGCTGTAGGGGCAGCAGTAAACGATATCTGCTCCGGCGTTTGGTCTATCATCTATGCGGCAATCATCGGAAGATTGGGTGACTTCGCTAGATCTGTAAACACTAAACCTGGCAGAACTCTGATTCTGGCTGCTATCATCGGTGGTCCTCTGGCATCCACAGCTTACGTAGTAGGCTTACAGATGGCTGGTTCCATCATCATTCCAATCGCAGCACTGAACGCAGCGATCGGAGCAATTATCGGTAGAATGATCTATAAACAGAAATTATCCGGCGGCATGATGCTGGGTATCGTTATCTGTTTCGCAGCAGCTGTACTGATTGGATCCACTGGATTCGGCGGCGGCACTGGATTCGATGGTAAAACAATCATTGGTATTCTGGCTGGTCTGTGTGCAGCTATCGGCTGGGGTATCGAAGGTGCTGTAGGCGGATATGCTTGCTGTATGGTTGATTATGAAGTAGCTATCGTAATCCGTCAGATCACTTCCGGTATCGCAAACGGCGTTATCCTGGTAACTATCTTATCCCTGATCGGCGGAGACGGACTGGGTTCCGGTATTGCACTGGTAGGACAGGCGCTGACTGATGCACCTTCCATCTGGTTATTTGTAATCGCTGGTGTATTTGCATCCTTCTCATTCAAGTTCTGGTACAAAGGAGCTTCTATGTGCGGAGCAGCACTTGGTATGGGATGTAACGGTACATACGCATTCTGGGGACCTGTATGGTGTCTGGTAGTATGCGGACTGATCTTCGGCGTAGACGGATATGCAATCCCATGGCAGGGTTGGGTAGGCGCAGTAGTTATGGTAGTTGGTATCGTAATTCTGGCACTGTCCCAGGACAAAGCATCAAAGGAGGCGTAATATAATGAAACCTTTAAACTTTGCGATTTTAAAACTCTTTACAGACGGTAAAGAATACTGCAGAAAAGATGTTCAGGATGTTTTAAGAGCTGATTATGGTTCTTTTAAAGCATTCAAAGACCATCAGATGGACGAAGCTCTGATGACTGCTAAATCCAATGGACTGATTGAAGAAAGCAGACTGGACATGGTAGATGGCAAACTGGTTATCTATTACAGAGCTAACCAGGATGGTATTGATGCTATCAATAGCTATATCAAATAAAAACTAATCATCAATTTTTTAGTTGTCCTATTATTTGCAAGGCGGCTATTTGATAGCCGCCCTTGCGAATAAAACTTTTGAAAGGAGAAAGAAAATGGCTAGATATTATGCAGATCAGGCTTTGGGCATGCTGGAAACAGTTGGTATGGTTCCTGCACTGGAAGCTTGTGACAAAATGCTGAAAGCAGCTGAAGTAGAACTGATTTCTTATGAAAACGTTGGTTCTACACTGGTAACAATTTTCATTAAAGGTGATGTTGCTGCTGTTAAATCCGCAGTTAAAGCGGGAGCAGAAGCTGCAGAACCTATTGGTAAACTGACTGCTACAAAAGTAATTCCCAGACCTATCAAAGAAGTAGGCGATATCGTATCTATTTATGATGTTGATACACAGTGCGACCCTGAACTGGTTGAACCGGGACATGGACAGACTGCTGCACTGGGAATCATCGAAACATTTGGTATCGTATTCTGTATCGAAGCTGCTGACGCGATGTGCAAGGCTGCTGATGTAGAATTAGTAGGTTTCGAAAATACTGCATCCGGTTACATCTCCGCACTGGTTTCCGGTGACGTAGGAGCATGCAAAACTGCAGTAGAAGCAGGTCTGAAAACTCTGAGAGATATGGGTAACGATGCTTACAGCTCTATCGTTATTCCTAGACCACATGAAGATCTGAAGAAGATCACTTGTCAGTACTCTCTGGACAAATTACTGCCATAAGAGGCTGAATAATGAGAATCATAGATCATGATTTACTGTCCATCCAGGAAGCTCGAATTCTTGTAGAGAATGCTCATGAAGCCCAGAAAACTCTGGCAACATTCCCTCAGGAAAAACTGGATGAAATCGTTGAATGTATGGCGGCTGCAATTGCACCACATGCAAAAGAGCTGGCGGTCATGTCCAGTGATGAGACTGACTATGGAAAATGGCAGGATAAGTACATAAAAAACAGATTTGCATGTGAATATGTTCCGGCAAATCTGAGAGGTATGCGCTGTGTAGGCATCATAGGCAAAGATGAAAAGAAAAAAATCATGGATGTCGGTGTGCCGATGGGCGTTATCGTAAGTTTATGTCCGGCTACCAGTCCGGTTTCCACTTCCATTTATACCGCACTGGTGGCAGTAAAATCCGGAAATGCTGTTATCTTTTCACCTCATCCGAGAGCTAAAAAGGTAATTGCAAAAACACTGGATATTATGATCCAGGCCGCAGAAAGCTGTGGACTTCCGGAGGGAGCACTTTCATACCTGAGCACGGTTACACCGTCCGGTACGAAAGAACTCATGAATCACAAATCAACTTCACTGATTATAAATACCGGTGTTCCGGGAATGCTGGATGCTGCATACAGTTCCGGTAAGCCAGTAATTTACGGAGGCAACGGAAACGGACCGGCATTTATTGAAAGAACAGCTAATGTTCCGCAGGCAGTGCGCGATATTATTGCGAGTAAGACTTTTGACAATGGTGTTGTTGCAGCGGCAGAACAGTCCATCGTAGTGGACAGCTGTATTGCTAATAATGTTAGAGAAGAAATTGAAAAATGCGGCGGATACTTCATGAGTGAAGATGAGGCTGCAAGACTTGGTGGAATGTTCTATTTCCCTGATGGCACAGCAAATCCTGAACTGGTAGGAAGAACTGCTGAAGAACTGGCCAAAATGGCAGGCTTTGCAGTACCGGCAGGAACTAGAGTGCTGATTTCACAGCAGAAGTATGTATCTGAAAAGAATCCATACTCCAGAGAAAAGCTGTGTCCGGTTCTCGCATATTATATCGAGGATGACTGGATGCATGCATGTGAAAAATGTATTGAATTACTGCTGTCAGAAAGAAACGGACATACACTGGTTATTCACTCCAATGATGAAGAAGTTATTGAGCAGTTTGCTCTGAAAAAACCTGTAGGCAGAATGCTGGTAAATACTCCTGCTGTATTCGGCAGTATGGGAGCAACGGCTAATCTATTCCCGGCTATGATTTTGGGAAGTGGATCTGCAGGGCAGGGTATTACTTCTGACAATGTATCTCCGATGAATCTTATCTATGTACGTAAAGTCGGATATGGAGTAAGAAGAATCGAAGATATTGGCATGGGTGTTCCTGAAGGGAACAATTTTGTACCGGTGAATAACACTTCCAGTAACAGTGAAGATATGCAGATGCTGCAGCAGCTGCTGGAACAGATTTTAAGAAACTTGTCCAGATAAGTATGCAGTATATGTAAGAAATAATCCGTTATAGCTATAGAAATTAAGAAAGAAGAGAGGTAAGAAGTTTGGATATTCGTGAATTTTCAAATAAGCTTGCAGAAGCTACTAAGAACATGTCTGAAGAAGAACGCAACGCTCTGATGAAGATGTTTGAACGCGTATCTGATGATATTGCTAAAACTGAATCTACAGCACAGGCTGCTCCTGCAAAAGAAACTCCGGCTTATTATTCTTCTATCGCTGCAGCAACAACAGCTGTTGATGAAGATGGAGTACCTGTAGGACCAACTGAACGTCTCGTAAAACTGAAGGAAAACTTCCTGAAACAGGTTCCTTCTATTTCTACATACAGAGCACGTGCCGTAACTAAAATCTACAAAGAAAACCCTGGTATGCCAAAGATTCTGCTCCGTGCAAAATGCTTCAGATATTGCTGCGAAACAGCTCCACTGGTAATCCAGGACAACGAACTGATCGTAGGTGCACCTAATGGAGCACCAAGAACAGGGGCGTTCTCTCCTGATATCGCATGGAGATGGATGGTAGATGAAATCGATACAATCGGAACTCGTCCACAGGACCCATTCTATATTTCTGAAGAAGATAAAAGAATCATGAGAGAAGAGCTGTTCCCATTCTGGGAAGGCAAATCCATTGATGAATACTGCGAATCCCAGTTCCGTGAAGCTGGTGTATGGGAACTGTCCGGCGAATCCTTCGTATCTGACTGTTCCTACCATGCAGTAAACGGTGGCGGAGACTCCAACCCTGGTTACGATGTAATCCTGATGAAGAAGGGTATGCTGGATATTCAGCAGGAAGCGAAAGACCACCTGGCAAAACTGGATTACGAAAATCCGGAAGATATGGATAAAATCTACTGGTATAAATCTGTAATCGAAACTACAGAAGGTGTTATGGCATATGCAAGACGTATGTCTGAATATGCTGCACAGCTGGCTGCTCAGGAAACTGATCCTAAGAGAAAACAGGAACTGCAGATGATTTCCCAGGTTAATGCAAGAGTACCTGCTCACAAACCTGAAACATTCTGGGAAGCAATCCAGTCTATGTTCACAATTGAATCCCTGCTGCCAGTAGAAGAAAACCAGACTGGTATGTCCATCGGACGTGCTGACCAGTACATGTATCCATTCTACAAAGCAGACATCGAGTCCGGACGTATGGATAACTTCCTGGCGTTCGAACTGGCAGGATGTATGCTGATCAAACTGTCTGAAATGATGTGGATCACATCTGAAGGTGGTTCCAAGTTCTTCGCAGGTTACCAGCCATTCGTTAACATGTGTGTAGGCGGTGTAACAAGATCCGGTCAGGATGCTACAAATGAACTGACATACCTGCTGATGGACGCTGTAAGACACGTTAAGATTTATCAGCCATCTCTGGCGTGCAGAATCCATAACAAGTCTCCACAGAAATACATGAAGAAAATCGTAGATGTTGTACGTTCCGGAATGGGATTCCCTGCGTGCCACTTCGACGATACTCATATTAAGATGATGCTGGCTAAAGGCGTATCCATTGAAGATGCAAGAGATTACTGTCTGATGGGATGCGTAGAACCACAGAAAGCAGGAAGACTGTATCAGTGGACTTCTACAGCTTACACTCAGTGGCCAATCTGTATCGAACTGGTTCTGAACAATGGTGTACCTCTGTGGTACGGCAAACAGGTAACTCCTGATATGGGACCTCTGGAACAGTATCAGACTTATGAACAGTTCGAAGAAGCTGTTAAAGAAATCATCAAATATGTAACTAAGTGGACTTCTGTTGCTACTGTAATCACACAGAGAGTACACAGAGACCTGGCACCAAAACCATTAATGTCCATCATGTATGAAGGATGTATGGAATCCGGTAAAGACGTGTCTTCCGGCGGTGCAATGTACAACTTCGGTCCTGGGGTTGTTTGGTCCGGTCTGGCTACATATGCAGATGCTATGGCAGCTATCAAGAAACTGGTATTCGACGATAAGAAATATACTCTGAGACAGCTGAACGAAGCACTGAAAGCTGACTTCGTTGGTTACGATCAGATTAAAGCTGACTGTCTGGCAGCACCTAAGTATGGTAACGATGATGACTATGCTGACCTGATTGCTGCAGACCTGATCAACTTCACAGAAATGGAACACAGAAAATACAAGACTCTGTACTCTGTACTGAGCCATGGTACTCTGTCCATTTCCAACAATACACCATTCGGACAGCTGACAGGAGCTACAGCAGGCGGACGTGCTGCATGGTCTCCATTATCCGATGGTATTTCTCCAACTCAGGGTGCAGACTTCAAGGGCCCTACAGCTATCATTAAGACTATTTCCAAACTGTCCAATGATAATATGAATATCGGTATGGTTCATAACTTCAAGCTGATGGCTGGTCTGCTGGATACTCCTGAAGGAGAAAATGGTATCATCACTCTGCTGAGAACAGCATGCGCTTTCGGTAACGGGGAAATGCAGTTCAACTACATGGACAACAATACTCTGCTGGATGCTCAGAAACATCCTGAAAAATATAAGGATCTGGTTGTTCGAGTTGCAGGATACAGTGCGTTCTTCACAGAACTGTGCAAGGATGTACAGGATGAAATCATCAGTAGAACAATGCTGACTAAATTCTAGTAAACCGTAGAAACAAAGGCGGGAGAAGTAAAGAACATGATTGAACGTAAAGCATTCATATTCAATAGACAAAAATATAATATGTACGACGGACCAGGTGTCCGCACAATGGTATTTTTCAAAGGCTGCCCGCTTCGTTGTAAATGGTGTTCCAATCCGGAGGGTCTGGAGAAAAAATACCAGATCATGCTGAAACCTACATTCTGCACTTCATGCGGGGCCTGTGTTCCTGCATGTCCGGTCAGAATTCACAAAATTACTGCTGAAGGTACCCATACAATTAATCGAAAAGTCGACTGTATCGGATGCAATAAATGTGTGGATGTCTGCCTGAACAATGCACTGCAGGTTACAGGTGAGATGGCGACGATTTCAGAACTTCTGGATTACATAGAGGAAGACAGAGCATTCTATGAACAGTCAGGAGGCGGTGTTACTCTGGGCGGCGGAGAAGTGACTTCCCAGCCGGAGGCAGCAACAAATCTCCTGATGGCCTGCAAACAGGTTGGAATCAATACAGCGATTGAAACCTGCGGTTATGCCAAGAAAGATAATTTATTACAGATTGCGGAATTTACAGATCTGATTCTCTTCGATATGAAACATATCGATCCGGATAAACATTTTGAACTCACAGGAGTAAGAAATGAAACTATCCTTGAGAATCTGGAAGAACTGTTAAGACGCAGGCATGATGTGAAAATCAGAATGCCAATGCTGAAGGGAATCAATGACAGTGAAGCGGAGATCCGCGGAGTTATCGAATTCCTGATGCCATATAAAGATTATAAGAACTTTAAAGGAATCGATCTGCTTCCTTATCATAAGCTGGGGGTCAATAAATACCTGCAGCTGGGCATGGAATATCCTATCGATGGAGATCCAAGTCTCAGTGAGGAAGATCTGGACAGGATCGAAGGCTGGATCAAGGAATATAATTTTCCGGTTGCAGTAATCAGACATTAAGATGTAGAAAGGTGACAGAATTATGCTTGGTTTTATGAATGAACCTACGATAGAGAGAGTCATTCAGGAATCCGTGCCTGGTAAACAGGTTACAATCGCACATGTCATCGCATCTCCAATGCCTGACATTTACGAAAGACTGGGCATCGACGACAAGGGAGCCATTGGGATTTTAACAATCTCTCCTTATGAAGCGGCAATCATTGCAGCAGATGTGGCGACTAAAACTGCCGATGTACAAATCGGATTCCTGGACCGCTTTACCGGTTCCGTAGTTATTTCCGGAGATGTGCAGAGTGTGGAAACTGCTTTAGAAGCGGTTTGTAACAGCCTGTGCAACCTTCTGGGATTTACAACCGTTCCAATCACTAGAACATGAGAAAGAAACGTATCATGGTCATCGGTCCGAGAGGATGCGGTAAAACATCACTGGTTAATTTTCTTAATGAGTATGATGGGCCCCTTCGCAGGACCCAGGATACAATTTATGGAAAGAATACTATTGATGTGCCTAGTGCCTATATCGAGAATGCATGGATGTATAAGCACATGATCGCTTTATCACAGGATGCCTGGTGCATGCTGTTGATGCTGGATCAGTCCAGATGTGCAGAAGTATACTCACATGGCTTTGCAAAAGCCTTTCAGGTTCCGGTAATCGGAGTCATCAATAAAAGTGACTTGTCTCCGGAAAATGAGGAAATATGTATTCGACAGATGAAAACTATCGGTGTTGATGAACCTTATTTTATGGTAAGTGTTACCGATGGAACAGGCATGAATGAATTGAAGAGTTATTTACTTGAATTAAAAGAAAGGTATGGGGGCTATTATGAAGTTCATAACTGAAGAGGACTTACGTGATTTGTACAAAAAAGAGCCCTTCATGGAATACAATCTGCAGGAAGGTGAGAGACTGACTCCGGGTGCGAGACAGTTCCTTCTAGATAGAGGCATCAACCTGTATGATAATGATCCATTCCTGAATCCTGGATTTAAAAAAGCAGCTTCTTCAAAAGGTGTTGTGGAAGTGAAAGAAGAGTTTGATAAGCAGTTCGAAGCAAAAAAACAGCTGTGGGCACTTGAAGGAATCAAGGCGCAGCTGGAAGGTATGGAAGCATCACTTGCAGACCTGCTGAATGAACAGCTGGCAGAGGAAGTATCTGCAGACTTGAACCACGTAATCAACACTTTAAACAGAATGATCAACAGTGCAGAAGGAGGGGCAGAATGCCAGAGAAGTTAACATTTGAATATTGCGAACAGATGGTAGCAGACTTCGAAAAGGTAATCAAGAACCCTATCAGAGAAAAATCTTCTGTTTATTACACAGGTGTCGACCTGGGAACAGCCTGCGTTGTAATTGCTGTACTGGACGAAAATAAACGTCCGGTTGCAGGCGCTTACAGATATGCAGATGTTGTAAAGGACGGCATGGTGGTAGATTATATCGGTGCTGTTAGAATCGTTCGTGAGCTTAAGGAAGAAATCGAAGAAAAACTGGGTACAGAACTTATATATGCTGCAGGTGCGATTCCTCCGGGAACAGATGCACTTGATGGCGGAGCAGTAAAAAATGTTATTCAGGGTGCAGGCTTTGAATTGACAAATATGCTGGATGAATCCACAGCTGCCAATGAAGTTCTGAAAATGAAAAACGGTGCAGTAATTGACATCGGCGGAGGAACAACAGGTATTTCCATTCTTAAGGATGGAGAAGTTGTTTACATCGCAGATGAACCGACTGGAGGAACACACTTCTCACTTGTTATAGCGGGTGCTTATGGCAAGACTTTTGAAGATGCAGAAATCTACAAAAGGGAAGAGAAAAATCACAGAGAATTACTGCCGGTATTAAAACCAGTAATTGAAAAAGTTTCTTCTATAATTTCCAATCACATTAAAGACTTTGAAGTAGATGAATTATCTCTGGTAGGCGGTACTTGCTGCCTGACAGATATTGAGAAAGTCATTGAAAAAAGCACAGGAGTTTTCACACATAAACCTAAGAATCCAATGTTTGTTACGCCTCTGGGCATTGCCCTGAGCTGCAGACAGGAAGAAATGTAGGAGGTGAAAGTTATGATCGATTGCAGAATAATTAAATCTCCTTCTCAGGGAACTATTGATATCCTGATGCGCAGAAAGGGTTCCGGTAGAGATACTAGACCTGAATGTGTAGATGCGGTTGGACTGATACAGGGGCGTATGATCGATATGGTCATTGCTGCTGATATCGCTGAAAAAGCTGTTGGCGTTACAGTAGAAGACATTCGAGGCAGCTGCCCTCAGAATATGATTTTACTGGCGATTTTCGGAGATACTGCTTCTGTTGAATCAGCACTCAGGGAAATCAAACGAAAAGTGGAAGAAGGTACGAATCTATGTTAACAGCAAAACTGGTAGGCCATATCTGGTCTACGAGAAAAGCAGAAAGCTTAAACGGTTTTAAACTGATGCAGGCCGAAATTATCGGCGGAGGTACAGAAGAAGGAAAATCAGCAACTCGGCCATGCTGTTTCGTTCAAGCGTTGAATCTCTTGCCACAGCAGACGTTACGGGAATCGACCTGTTTTCCGGGCGTATAGATATGTATAAAGCCGGGGCCGCTCCTACCCTTGTACGCAAGGACGGTCGAACAGGAAAAGCCGAAAGCCACTCCCTGCCTGCCGGTATAATAA
>JAFYKS010000046.1 GCA_017537495.1 Bacillota bacterium
CATGGTTTCCAGCAGTACAGTAGTCTGCATCTCCGGCTTCAGTATATCGTTTAACAGCCGCGCAATCAGCTCAATGCCCTTTTCCGCCCCCTGACCTACGTGGCTTCCCGGGTGGAAGTTGTAATAATTTCCCGGGATATACTCCATTCTGGCCAGATCATCAGCCATGGCCATATAAGCAAAATCCCTGGTCTTCTGGTCTTTCGAGCAGGGGTTTAAGGTGTAGGGTGCGTGAGCAACCAGCGGCCCAAAACCATGCTGACAGGTCAGTTCCATGAGACGTGCCGCATCGTCCGGGTCAATGGATTTTGCAGAGCCGCCCCGGGGATTCCGGGTAAAGAACTGAAAGGTATTGGCCTTTATTTTAAGAGCCTCCCGGCCCATATGTTCAAATCCTTTAGAGGATGACAGGTGACATCCAATTTTTAACATAAGTTTTACCTCCTTCTAACCCATATTGTACTCCATTCAGTTGCAAAAAGGGAGAAAATTTGTTATCTTTATAGTAGAAAATTATGATGAATTGCTGTGGACAGGCCATGGCAGAAGGAGGATCTATGCAGCACGAAATTACCACACGCCACGCGCTCCTGGACGCGAAAGGACATTTAATCGAACCCGGCTATACCAAAGGGCTGCTGATGGACTACGACCGGAAAGCCATTAAAGGCGGAGCTCTCCGAATCAAGGAATGGGACTACTATCTGGTAAACTGCGGTGACGAATTCGCTGTAGCCCTGACCATCGATGATAACTCCTATATGTGCCTGGACAGCATCTCTCTGCTGGACTTCCGTACCGGCTTCCAGCAGACCACCAGCCCGATGGGTATTATGACGCTGGGCAAGCGTGGCTTTCCGTTCGGCTCTGACGCAGGTGATATCTGCGTTTCCGGCAAAGGCTACTCCATCAGCTTTTATCACGGAGGCGACCATCGCATCCTGAAGGTCCACATGGACAACTTCGTGGACAGCAAACCAATCGCCGGTGAAATCCGTCTGGAAAATCCGGATCAGGAATCCATGGTCATCGTTACACCGTTTGCAGAAAAGAAGACTGCTTTCTATTATAATCAGAAGATCAACTGTCTGCCGGCATCCGGCTGTGTAACCTTCGACGGCAGAGAGTATGTATTCGAACCAGGTAAGTCCTGGGGCGTTCTGGACTGGGGCCGCGGCGTCTGGACCTACGAAAATGTATGGTACTGGGGCAGTGCATCCGGCAGCATTGATGGTGTGCCATTCGGCTTCAACATCGGTTACGGCTTCGGTGATACGTCTGCAGCCAGCGAAAACATGCTCTTCTACGATGGCAAAGCCCACAAACTGAGCCAGGTAACCTTCAACATTCCGATGAAGGATGACGGCAAGGGCGGTCAGACGGAGGATTACATGAAGCCATGGACGTTCACAAGTGATGATGGACGGTTCGAAATGGACTTCGTTCCGGGGATGGACCGTGCGTCCTGCACCGTCGTAAAACTGATCCAGAGGGATCAGCATCAGGGATGCGGTAAATGTACCGGCCAGGCCGTTCTGGATGACGGCAGTGTGCTGGAAGTAAAAGACCTGCTCGGCTTCGCCGAAAAGGTACACAATAAATGGTAGGAGGATAAAACTTTGGTTAAATTACCTTTAATTCTTTCAATTGTATGGTTCTTTATTGCAGGACTCAGTTCTGTAATGCTGTTAAAGAGCTTTTCCGCTGCAGATACTTCAACGATTCTCATGTTTGGACTGATGTTGGTGGTATCTGCATTCGCAGCGCTGTCCAACCTGCGTCTCTATCTGAAGAGAAGGGGGAAATAGATTTTGCAGATTACATTTGATGACGTAAGACACAACCGTGCCATCAATGCATACATCGAAAAAGCTGATGAGTCCCTCATCGCCCTTGGCTACACAGAACACTGCTACCCTCATGTGCTGAAGGTGGCTGATACAGCAAGCAAGATTCTTCTTTCGTTGGGACATACGGAACGGGAGGC
>JAFYKS010000468.1 GCA_017537495.1 Bacillota bacterium
CACCCATGACGGCCTGCGCATCACCGCTGACCCCATCCACAAGGGGCCCAGCGGCGACGTGCCGGACGTGGCAGGCATCCGCTGCGATGAGGCCAAGACTGCAGAATACCAGATCCGGATGGTCGGCAATTGCCGGATCCGGCCCCGGACTGCGGGGAAGCATATAGACTTCATAACCGGAGTCTGCCAGATATTCTATTAAAGCCCTGTCAGCACGGGCGGAAATGTAAATTCTGTTCATGTGAATATTATACACGAAATCACTTGCCTGGGCAACGGCAAGCAGGTAAAATAAAGATACAGAACACAAGGAGAGTGGGGATTATGTATAAGATTGGAAACAGCTGGGACCAGATTCTGGCAGGCGAATTTGAAAAGGAATATTTCAGAAAGCTGGAGAGTTTTCTGGATGAAGAATATGCGAATGAAACCATTTATCCGCCGCGGGAGGATATTTTCAATGCCCTGAAGGCGTCGGATTTTGCAGATACAAAGGTGGTCATCCTGGGACAGGACCCGTACCACGAACCGGGCCAGGCACACGGCATGTGCTTTTCCGTGCAGAAGGGCGTGAAGATTCCACCGTCACTGGTGAATATTTACAAGGAGCTGGATGCAGATCTGGGAGTGAAGCCTGTACGTCATGGTTATTTGCAGAGCTGGGCTGACCAGGGTGTGCTTCTGTTAAATACATCTCTGACTGTGCGCCGGGCTCAGGCTAACTCCCACCGGGGCAAAGGATGGGAGCAGTTCACCGATGCAATCATCAAGGCACTCAATGACCGTCCGGAGCCTGTTGTATTCCTGCTGTGGGGAGCAAATGCCCGCAGCAAAGAAGCGCTGATTACTGCACCGCAGCATTTTATCTTAAGCGGTGCCCATCCAAGCCCGCTGTCTGCGTGGAATGGCTTTTTCGGCGGCGGCTACTTCAGCAAAGCCAACCGGTTCCTGGAGTTGACCGGACAGAAGCCAATTCAGTGGCAGCTGGAGGAATAGCGGGTTATGGAAGTAAGAAAATCTCAGGTTCTTCGCGGTAGTATTCTGATTCTGCTGATCGCAGTGATGGTTCTGCTTTCAGTGGAGTTTGCTGCAGCAGAAGAGTATGGTTATACGACAGAAAGTTTCCAGGTCGATGTGACGGTAGGGGAAGATAACAGCTATACGTTTGAAGAAATTATAACGGTGGATTTTCAGGATGAAAAGCATGGGCTGTATCGATATATTCCGTTATATCTATCTGATGGTATAAATGTAGTCATTGATCAGGTAAGTGTGGATGACTGGTACTTTACAGATGATG
Organism: Bacillota bacterium; assembly: GCA_017537495.1. GTDB lineage: Bacteria > Bacillota > Clostridia > Peptostreptococcales > Anaerovoracaceae > RGIG7179. The sequence continues at coordinate 1,301 of JAFYKS010000468.1, forward strand.
AAGTGTATTCGATTGAAGGCAGAGACGATAAAGAGGGGGTATGGCAGCTGATCCGTACCGGTATGTCATCCAAGACGTATACAGGTGAACAGAAATTTGTGTTCCGATATCGTCTGAAAATGATAGATAATTACCGCCGTGACGCAGATCTGCTTTATGTGAATCTGATTCCAACAGAATGGGAAACTCCGATAAAAAGCTGCAGAATGAAAGTGCATCTGCCGGAAAAGTTGCAGCCGGTAAGCTTGGAATCTTTGGAGGTTTATGCTGCTGAATATGGTTCGGATGAAACACATCCGTGGACACGGTGGTATTATGATGAGGCAGAGCATACGCTGATCGTTGAAGGGGCGGATTTACCCAAAGGAACAGGCATTACTGTGTATTGTCCTCTGGAAGAGGGCGTTTGGGAAAATCCACTGAGCTATTTCTGGACTGTACCGGTATCATGTGTAGCGGCCTTTGGTGTTCCGGTGCTGGTGATTCTGCTCTGGGCAGTATTCGGTCGGGAACGGAAGATTATTCCGTCTGAGACCTGCAGCCCGCCGGAGGGATTTACGCCCGCAGAAGTTGGTTATATGATTGACGGTGTGATTGACCAGTCAGACATGGTTGCCATGGTGGGATATTTCGTGGAGAAAGGTTATCTGGAAATCCGTCAGTATAAGCTGTGGCATTTTGAACTGGTGAAACTTCGGGAAATAGATCCATCCGAAAAAGACTTTGCAAAATCCATGTTTGAAGCGCTGTTCAGCGGCCCTAAGTTAACGACAGATGAAGATGGGCGGCCGGTGATGAAGGTCTGTGATTTTGGTCAGGACTTTCAGCAGAAATTCAAGGAGGTATATCAGCAGCTGAAGTCGGCTATGTCCATATATCATCCGGTCAGCAAGATATCAAAGATATTGACGGTGGTTGGAATTATAATGATGCTGGCGATGGTGTTTGGTGTATCATGGCTGGAAAATACATTTTTATTAAGCAATGGAATCCATTTCCTTGGCGGTCTGGTGGCATTGGTTCTGTTTGTCGGTATGGACATATTGATTCTGTCCGAACGGAAAAAATATGTAACGGAGGATTCTGTTAAAACTGCAAATTCGTTTCTTGGATATCTGGTACTGCTTGCAGGCAGCTGTGCACATGGATTCTTCTTCTATTGGATGATGGGAAGTGTAATCCCATGTCTTACCGACAGTGAAATCCTTATAGGCCTTGTTCCTTTGGCTGCAGCAGCTGCAGCAGCAGCCATGTGTCTTGCGGGATGTATGGCAGCAGTTCATCTGTCGAAACATACGGAGCAAAGTGGCAGTCATATATCCGAACTGACCGGGTTCATGGAGTTCCTGAAGCAGCCTGATCCGGAAAAACTGGAGCAGATGAACAGGGAAAATCCAAATCTTTTTATTCAGCTGCTGCCATATGCTTTCGTCCTGGGACTGGATAAAGTTTGGGCAGAGCATTTTGCTGAGCAGGAATTGCTGCAGGCAAAAGAGCGGGTATATGACATGAATAAGTACCGGGAGGAGTTTGCAGACAACATTCATGTCAGAATGGTTGTCACGGACATTGAAACTGATGCAGTAAACCGGGTTTTCCGTACCAGAAGCGGCGGCGGTGGCGGCGGCTTCTCCGG
>JAFYKS010000469.1 GCA_017537495.1 Bacillota bacterium
AGCAGGTGTAAAACCGGATATGATTGTAGGAGACTTCGATACCCTGGGGTATAAGCCGGAACATGAAAACCTGGTGTGCCTTCAGAGGGAGAAGGACTGGACGGATACCTTCGTTGCCATGGAAAAAGGCGTGGAGATGGGCTATGAAACCTTCGTGTTTTATGGATGCCTGGGAGGCAAGCTGGAACATACTATCGCCAATCTGCAGCACCTGGTTTGGCTTTCACAGCGCGGGCTTTCCGGCTGGATGACCGATGGTCGGTGCTGGCTGACTGCGGTTACCGGTGACGGAGCAAAATCCGGACGTCTGACACTTCCTGCCCGCAGGCAGGGCATGGTTTCTGTGTTCTGCATGGGTGACAGGGCGGAAGGTGTAACCCTTTCCGGGCTGAAATACGGCCTTGAGAACGGGGAACTGACCGGGAACTTTCCTCTGGGCGTCAGCAACGAATTCGTCGGCCAAATGGCCGAAATCAGCGTGAGAAAAGGAACTCTGCTGGTGGTAATAGAGAAAGAATGAATTAAAAAAGTGAAAAAGCAGCTGCAATGCAGCTGTTTTTTTATGTGAAATTACATATCAGAAGATGTGAAAACGTATTGACAGAAACATAACGAGGTGTTAATATTCTACTATACGAAAAATGAAATCATATTTCGGTATACGAAATAATGATAGAAAGTTTCGGTGAGAGGAGGCGTAAAGTGAGTAATTTAAAAGACGTATTGATGTCCCACATCTGTGAAGATCATCTGGTAGATATGACTTCTGACATGATTCGAATTGAATCTTACTATGGTGTTCCAAATCAGGAAACCGGCGTGGCGAAATACATCAAGAGCATTTTTGATGCAAATGGAATTCCGTGTGAACTGAAGGAAGTTGCAGACGGACGCTGTAATGTAATTGCCAAACTGGACAGCGGTAAGCCTGGTAAGACCATTATGCTCAATGGTCATATGGATACCGTGGAACCAAATGACATGGAAGATGCATTTGAACCGAAGTTTGTGGACGGAAAGCTGTATGGCAGAGGGGCATCAGACATGAAGGGGCCGCTGGCGTCCATGATTGAAGCTATGATTGCCATCAAGGAAACCGGTACACTCGAAAGAGGTGCAATTATTTTCACGGGTGTTCTGGATGAAGAACACAACAGTATCGGTACCATCGATATTCTGGAAAGCGGAATTACTGCAGATGGTGCAATTGTTGGGGAACCAACTGAACTGCAGGTACATACTGCACACAGAGGGCTGGAATGGTTCAAGTTCCACTTTATAGGTAAGACTGTTCATGGTGGTGCACAGCGAGATGGTATCAATGCAATTTCCAAGGCGGTTGATTTTATTAACGCCATGGAGGAAAAACTGATTCCGGAAGTATTCTCTAGAACTCATCCACTGCTGAAGGAAGCGACCATCAACTATGGAGTTATCCATGGAGGTACACAGCTGTCCACTGTAGCTGGTGACTGTGAACTTTATGTAGACAGACGCTTCTTGCCTTATGAAACTTACGACGAAGTGACACAGCAGTTCCAGGATCTTCTGGATGAACTGGCTGCCAAAGATCCAAAATTTAAGTGTGAAATGCAAGTGACCGAAGAAAGTGCTATGAAGGAAGGCTATGTACATCTTCCGATGGAAATTGAACTGGATCATCCTCTTGTTGGCATGATCCGTGAAGCGGTGACTGCATCCACTGGCGAAGAACCAGTTATGAGCTTCTTCCCTGCGTGGACAGACGGTGGTTTGCTGAAAGGCTTCGCCAATATTCCAACTGTGGTTCTGGGTCCTGGCATTGTGGCATGCTGCCACTCCAAGGAAGAACACATTCCGGTAGCTCATCTGCCGAAGGCAGCTCTGATTTATGCTCTGACTGCACTGGACTTCTGCCACTCCTAGGCTTGAGCTGAAAAACTTTATATTTTCTGATTATTAGAAAGGAGGCACATTATGCCTACACTGGAAAAAGATAAGAAAAAGAAAAAATTTAAAGTTCCTAACGTATATATTCTGATTATGGGTATTGCTTTCTGTGCGATGCTGCTGACCTGGCTGGTTCCGGCAGGGGCATATGAAAGAGTTGCCAATGCCGACGGTCGTATGGTTGTAGATCCATCTACATTCCAGTACGTTGAATCTACACCACAGGGCCTGTTCCAGTTCTTCCAGGCCTTCCATACTGGTCTGGTTGAAATGGCCGGTATCATTTTCTTCCTGTTTATC
>JAFYKS010000470.1 GCA_017537495.1 Bacillota bacterium
GAAGCTGCTATGAAGGGTATGCTGGATCCAGAATTCAAGGAAGAAGTTCTGGGTAAGGCAGAAGTCCGCAGCACCTTCATGGTTCCTGGTGTTGGTATCATTGCAGGTACTTATGTACTGGAAGGCAAGATGGTACGTAACGCAGAAATCAGACTGGTTCGTGATGGTATCGTAATCCACGAAGGTAAGGTTTCTTCCCTGAAGCGTTTCAAGGACGATGCGAAGGAAGTAAATCAGGGTTACGAATGTGGTCTGGGTATCGAAAGCTACAACGATATCAAGGAAGGCGACATCATTGAATGCTTCCATATGGTAGAAATCGAACGAAAGTAGGCGTGAACTATGGGTAAAGGTTATAGACAGGGCCGTCTGGGCGAAGAAATCCGTAAGATTGTCAGCGAAATGCTGATCAGCGGTGTAAAGGACCCAAGACTGTCCGGTGCCATGATCAGTATTTCCGGTGTGGATGTGACCAATGACGGCAGCTTTGCTACCTGCTATGTTTCCATTCTGGGATTCAGCAAGGATCCGGAAGAAAAGGCAGCAGAAGCTGCAGAAGTGCTGGCAGGTCTGAACAGTGCCAAGGGTCTGTTCAAGCGTGAAATCAGCAGACACATTAAGGTTCGCCGCATTCCGGAACTGATTTTCAAAATCGATGAAGCACTGGAATATGGCAGACATATTTCTGAAGTTATCGCAGGTCTGGGAATTGAAAATTACCAGAGCGATGAAGAAGATGTTGATACAGAAGACGAAGAATAATACAGAAATGATGAAGCAGAACAATTCTTTCCGTGAAATCAGTGATAAGCTTTTAGCTTCAGGCAGCGTGCTCATTTATCCTCACGTCAATATGGACGGGGATGCACTGGGCTCTGCCGTGGCTCTCTGCCGTGCACTGAGAGATCTGGGGAAATCCAGTTACATTTTAATAGAGGATGATATTCCGCGGAATCTGCTGTTCCTGGACAGGGGGTACTGTACCCATGACCAGAACATTCTGGAGGATGTGGATGTTTCCCTGTGCCTGGACTGCGGCGATCTCAGTCGTTTCCTGAAGCGGAAAGACAAGTTCCTGGCAGGAAAGTCCAGTATCTGTATTGACCACCACCGTACTACGGTGCCGTTCTGCGATTACAATTACGTGGATCCGGAAGTGGCAGCCACCGGTCAGCTGATTTATTATCTGCTGAAGGAAATGGAAAGCTGCACAGACTTCCGCATGGACGGAGAAATTGCGGATGCAATTTTTGCTGCGATTACAACAGATACAGGAAACTTCCAGTATTCCAATACCACCCGCCAGTGTCATGAAATTGCTGCAGAGCTTTATGACCTGGGTGTGGACGTCCGGAGAGTCAGCCAGGAAATTTACGAAAGCATCCGTCAGGAACGGATTCTGCTCCACAGTGCAGCAGTGGCTGCAATGGAACGTTTTGCCGGAGGAAAGGCTGCCATGGCAGTTGTGACTCAGGATATGCTGAAACAGACCGGAGCAGGAATGGACGAGACGGAAGGCATTGTAGATAAGCTGCGCTCTATCGAAGGAGTGGAAATCGCAGTTCTGGTAAAGGAAGATACGGAAAAGCTGAAGCTTTCTCTCCGCGCGAAAAGCTGGGGCAACGTAGCAGTCATCGCAGAAGAATTTGGCGGCGGCGGCCACACCAAGGCAGCAGGCTGCAGTCTGAAACTTCCGCTGGAAGAAGGACTTCCTCTGATTCGTCAGGCAGTAGAGCGTTCTTTACAGCTGTATCACGAATAAAATGAATTAAATAACAAGGAATGATTAAGCATGGTAAGAGACGGAATCATTAACATAAATAAACCGCAGAAAATGACTTCCCATGACGTAGTTGGAAAACTGCGCCGCATTCTTGGCATGAAGAAAATCGGACATACAGGCACCCTGGACCCTATGGCGACCGGGGTGCTTCCTGTTTGTTTGGGAAGTGCAACACGTATTACCGAGTATCTGGATCTGGACTTCAAAAAGTACCGCTGCACCATGATTCTCGGCAAAAACACAGATACCCAGGACATCTGGGGCGAAGTAATCCAAGAGTTCGATACCGCAGGAGTGACGGAAGAAGCAATCCGTGCGGCCTTCGAACCGTTTATCGGTCATATTGACCAGAAACCGCCTATGTACAGCGCAGTCCGCGTAGAAGGACGCCGTCTGTACGAATATGCCCGTGCAGGGCAGGAAGTGGATGTAAAGACCCGCAAAATCTTCATCCGCAGTTTGGACATCGAATCCATCGATATGGAAAAGCTGGAGATTATTTATACCGTAGAATGCTCCAAGGGTACTTATATCCGCACCATCTGCCAGGATGTGGGCATTGCTCTTGGCACAGGTGCAGTCATGACTGGTCTGGTGCGTCTTGGCAGCGGACGTTTTGTCATTGAAGAAACCGTGACTCTGGAACAGCTGCAGGCCATGAAGGATGCAGCAGTGAAAGAAGCAAGACTGGCAGCAGGACTGCCGGAAGAAGCGGAAGAAGGAGAACCGGAAGTGGAACTGCCTGATGGCTGGTTCGACTCTGTACTGCTTCCACAGGAATATCCGCTGATCCACTTTGGAACTGCGGTGGTAAATCCGGACCTGGGCAAAAAGTTTGTAGACGGCTGGCACATTGCACTGAAGGACTGCCGGATTGAAGCTCGTCCGGAATACGAAAAGAAGGAACCGGAAATGCCGATCCGTGAAGAATACCGCAGAGCATGGAATCTCTTCATGGAAGAGGAAGACGGTACAAACCGTCAGTATCTGGGTGTGGCATTCTACAACTTCAAATACAAAAAGCTGGTAGCAGACAAGGTATTTTTCAGGGGGCCTGGTTATGATAGTGATAAATAATCTGGAAGACATTAAAAATATCCCTCCCTGCAGCATTGCGCTGGGTAATTTTGACGGAGTCCATGTAGGACACCAGACCCTCATTGCCAAAGCCGTGGAAAAAGCCCGTGAACTGGGAATTCACAGTGCAGTTTTTACTTTCTCCAACCACCCGAAGAACCTGTTTGCAGGGGAAAATGTGGTGAAGAATATTATCTATCAGGAAGAAAAGGCAGCGCTTATCGAAAAGCTGGGTGTAGACTACCTGTTCAATGTGGAATTCACCCGTGAAGTTGCATGCATGAATCCCATGAGTTTCATCGATGACCTGCTGGTGGATAAAATGAATCTGAGAGAAGCATTCTGCGGATTCAATTACCACTTTGGATATAAAGCGGCAGGAAATCCTCATATTCTCCGTCAGAGAGGACTGGTGAAGGGCTTCAACGTCAATGAGATGGAACCTGTAACCATCGACGGTGATGTGGTAAGCTCCACACTGATCCGCAGCCTGATCCGCTCCGGAGACATGGAAGAATGTGAAAAGTATCTTGGAAGAAAGTACAGCATCGGCGGTGAGGTTGTAGTTGGAAACCGGCTGGGAAGAACCATCGGATTCCCTACATCCAACATCATGATTGATGAAAACATGGTGACACCTCCAAATGGTGTATATATCACCAACTGTTATTATAACGGACATAAGTACAACAGCATCACGAATGTGGGTGTAAAGCCTACTATCGGTGATTTTCAGAAGAATATGGAAACCCATATCTTCGACTTTAACAAGGAGCTTTACGGAAAGCATATTCAGATTGAATTCCTGAAGATGACCCGTGAAGAAGCAAAATTCAGCAGCGTGGAAGAACTGTCTGCGCAGATTGTAAAAGACTGCGAGCAGGCAAGGGAATTCCATGGACTCTAAAGGAGGCATTCTCAATGGCAGGGCTCTATGATGATGCACAGAAAATAATTGCTGCTTCCATACAGGCGGCACTTCCCGATACAGCAGTGAAAAAAGCACTGGATGAAATCGTGCCGGTTCTTCCGGCGGGCCGTCTGGTTCTTATTGCCTGTGGAAAGGCAGCATGGCAGATGGCATCTGTCGCAGCAAAATATCTCGGAACAAGGGTTTCGGACGGCGTGATTGTAACCAAATACGGACATGTGGCTGGTGATATTCCGGGAGTACGTTGCTTCGAGGCAGGACATCCGGTACCGGACGAAAACTCCTTCCTTGGAACCGGTGCTGCACTGGAAGCAGTCAGCGGTCTTACAGAAGAGGATGCTGTCCTGTTTCTGGTATCAGGCGGAGGATCTGCACTTTTTGAAAAGCCTCTGGTTTCCCCTGAGGAGTTGGAGTCCATTACCCGCCAGCTGCTGGCATGCGGAGCTGAAATTACGGAAATCAATACGGTCCGCAAACGCATTTCCGCGGTAAAAGGCGGAAAGTTTGCACAGCTCTGTGCACCGGCACATGTATATTCCGTAATTCTGTCTGATATTATCGGCGATCCGCTGGATATGATTGCTTCAGGTCCTGCCTATCCTGACAGCTCCACCTGCAGTCAGGCCTGGGATGTAATACATAAATACGGTATAAAGATTTCTGAAGAAACAGAAAAGTGTCTCAGTGCGGAAACGCCGAAAGAACTGCATAATGTGACTACAATGGTGACCGGCAGTGTGAAGCAGCTTTGCCGTGCAGCAGCAGAAACTGCAGCAGAACTGGGATATGAACCGGTAATTCTGACTGACAGACTGTCCTGCCAGGCGAAGGAAGCTGGAAGTTTTCTTGGTTGTATCGGAAGAACTCACAGTGAAGGCGGTGCGGCGAAAGCCTTTATCGCTGGCGGTGAAACCGTGGTGAAACTGACCGGAACCGGAAAAGGCGGACGTAATCAGGAGCTGGCACTGGCTGCAGCAGCAGAAATTGCAGGGCTTGATAATGTGGCTGTTTTCTCTGTTGGCTCCGATGGAACGGATGGACCGACAGATGCTGCGGGCGGATATGTGGATGGCAATACTGCAGCAGCAGTTCTTAAAAAGGACGGCAGAACCATAGAGAAGGTACTTACGGAAAATGATGCCTATCATGCACTGAAGGCTTCCGGCGGTCTGATTATAACAGGTCCGACAGGAACCAATGTCAATGACGTGGCTGTGGTCCTGGTACAGCAGCAGAAAGAAGGATGAATCCATGTATGATTTTGTAATAAAGAATGTAAGAATTATTGACGGAACTTCAGCACCCTGGTTCAGGGGCAGCGTGGCTGTAAAAGACGGAAAAATTGCAGAGGTGGGACCTGTGCATGGCTGTCTGGCTGAGGATGCTGCCGAGGTAATTGACGGTCAGGATCTGTACCTGACACCTGGTTTTATTGATATCCACTCACACAGTGATACGGCTCTGCAGAAATATCCGCTGGCGGAAAGCCGTATTCTTCAGGGTGTTACCACTGAAATAGGAGGAAACTGCGGTCTGTCTGTTGTGCCGGTCAGTGAAGATCCTGAGAAGAAAAAACAGCTCGCAGATTATGTAGGTGATCTGGATTACAGCTGGACTTCTGTTGCTGACTATTTGGACGTTATGGAAAAGCAGGGCATCAGTACTAATCTGGGTATGGTGACAGGCCATGGCGCAGTACGAATTGCTGCCATGGGTTTTGAGAACCGCAAGGCCACAGAAGAAGAAATGCAGATTATGCGCAGGCTGGTGCGTCAGTCTATGGAAGACGGTGCATTTGGTATGAGCAGCGGGCTGATTTATCCGCCGGGCTGTTTTGCAGATACCGATGAGCTGGCTCAGCTCTGTGAAGAACTGGTGCCTTACGGCGGATACTATGCTACCCATATGCGTAATGAAAACACCGAAGTTGTGGAAGCTCTTAATGAGGCTCTGGAAATCGGCCGCCGCAGCGGCGCTGCTGTGCAGATTTCCCACCATAAGGTAACCAGAAAAGCTCTTTGGCAGAAGCATATTAAGACTACCATTGCTATGATTGAAAAAGCCCGTCAGGAGGGGATGGACGTGCAGGCAGACCAGTATCCGTACCGTGCTACCTCCACCAGCCTGGACAGCAATGCTCCGGAATGGGCCTTTGAAGGCGGTGTGGAAGGTCTGCTCGCAAGACTGACAGATCCGGAAACACGCAGAATTATCAATCAGTATGCAAACGATACCCATGTGGGACGGTGGCAAGATACTTTTGTGGCCTCTGTAGCTTCTGAAAAGAATCAGTGGGCCGTAGGCAAATCCATTCTGGAAATCGCGGAAATCCGCGGTGTAGATCCGGCGGATGCCTGCTTTGACCTGGTGGTGGAAGAAAAGTGCCGTGTCAGCGAAGTTGTTTTCAGCATGTGTGAAGAAGATATCGAGTATGTAATGACACAGCCGTTCACCATGATTGGGTCTGATGGGGAAGCTGCGTCTATGGAGTACGTGGGACAGCCGCATCCGAGATGGTTTGGTACATTCCCTCGTGTGATTGCTCATTACTGCCGCGACAGAAAGCTGTTTACTCTGGAAACCGCAGTTCATAAGATGACCGGTCTTACAGCGTCCCGGCTGGGACTTTCTGACCGTGGACTGATCCGGGAAGGAAACTGGGCAGATCTGGTACTCTTTGATTTTGATGAGATACAGGATAATCCGGATTTTGACAAGCCGAAGCAGCCTTGCAGCGGCATCAGAAGAGTGTATGTAAACGGCGTGCTGACTGCACTGGATGGTGTACATACGGGCGCGAGAGCAGGAAAAGCACTTCGGAAAGGAAGATAAAAATGGAACTGAAAGAACGTATTCTGGCCGAACTGAAGGAAATGGACGGCCATGCGGGTTTTTATTATAAAAATCTGGTTACAGGAGAAACCTGGGGATTCAATGAAAATGAGGTGTTCGGTGCAGCCAGCGTGACCAAGCTTCCGCTGATGGTACTGATTCTGGAAGATATCCGCAGCGGAAAGAGAAGTTTCCGGGATATGGTTACTATTACGGATGCACAGAAGGTTCCGGGCTGCGGTACCGTTCAGCACATGACTGGTGAAGTGACTCTGGATGTGGAGTCTCTGGGAAAGATGATGATTTCAGTCAGCGATAATACTGCTACAAATGCACTGTTCCGTTATGTGGGCGGCAATGCGGAAACTTATCCGCGTTTTGATGCCATGGGACTGACAGGAACCCGTTTTCACAGAGAATACTATGCAGAGGGGCCGGATAACTGCATGGTTCCGGAAGAAATCGGCATTCTGCTTGAAAAGATGTATAAGCGTGAGCTGGTCAGTGAAGAACTGGATGGCTGGCTGGAAAATATTCTTTCTCAGCAGCAGGTAGAACATAAAATGTGCGGCATGCTGCCGCCGGATGTGGTTGTGGCGCATAAGACCGGCGACACCTCTACTATTGCAAACGATGTGGGAATTGTATTTGCGAAGAAGCCGTTTGTGGCGTGTTTTGCATACAATGGGGAAAATGCGAAGATGCATGAATTTGAACACTTTATCCGCAGAACTACACTGGCTCTGGCGGAAGAAAACGGAATCTGACCTTTAAGGGAGAAACAGTTATGACAAAAAACGGTTATCACGTAATTGAATTATTGATGGACAGCATGAATCAGGGAATTATGTTCCTGGATTCCGATATGGTAATTCAGCACTGCAACCGACGGGCCAAAGAGATTACCGGGATTGTTTTTGATACGCAGGAACATCATGAAGCCGGACAGATTGAGGAAGGCGATATCGTTGTAATCGCGGACAACAAGCTGGGTGATGACGACGGCCAGCTGACCGGAAAAGATCTGGAACTGCTGAATATCAATGATAAGGACATCCGGGACGGTGACATGCTGGTTGCTGTAGGCGTTTATAAGAACAAGAAGATTGAACCGCAGTACAAGTATATTCATGGTCATTATATGAATACTCCGCTGAAGCTGGATGTAAACTATTTCGGTTTTCATATTACAGCGGAAGTAAATAATGAGAAGCATGAAAATACCATCCATGTCAATGACAATGTGTTTAAAATGGAGTTTCTGAACTCTGTAGGGAACATGGTTGTAATCGACAGCAGTACTGGTGATATCAAGTTTTTCCAGGAGAAAGGCTACAGCGTAAGAAAAGAAGAAATCGGTCATCTGCTCCGTGAGAAGCCATGGGCGGAAAAGACGAGCGGAAACCGTGATATTGATGTCAACGGAAGAAAGTTCCTTGAACTTTTTGATGAGTCACCACTGTCTGAATGTATCGAGGCTATTTTAGCCGGAAAACGTTCTCAGGTGTCTAATCAGCTGTATGAAATCAACAAGCGTCCGCTGATCTGTAATGTGGTTCCGTGGAGCGGAAAAGAAGCCCTGGACCTGTATCATGATGCAGGGGAATTAAATGTAGCTTTTGAAGAAAAATCAGGGCTGACCGGTGTATTTCTGATTATCCGAGACACACAGCATCTGGAAAATCTGCTCAATGAACGTAATGAAATCATCCGTCAGATGGAAGCTCATGAGGACGAGGAACCGGGAAGCGAACATGATTATCCTGAAGAAGCCTTCCAGGGATACGCGGGCAAGAGCAGCAAGACCAGAGAAATCAAATACCTGGGCTGGAAAGCTTCCCAGAGTAAGTTTAATGTAATTATCACCGGCGAGAGCGGTACCGGTAAATCAAAGCTGGCCCGCGAAATTCACCGGCTGGGAAATCCGAATGCTCCGTTTGTGGAAGTAAACTGCAACGCCATTGCACCGAGTCTGTTTGAAAGTGAACTGTTCGGTTATGTGGGTGGTGCTTTTACCGGGGCAAAATCCGACGGTAAGGTGGGCTTTTTCGAAGCAGCCAACAAAGGCACCATTTTCCTGGATGAAATCGGGGAAATTCCAATGGATATTCA
>JAFYKS010000471.1 GCA_017537495.1 Bacillota bacterium
ATAATTTCTGATTTAATAAAATGTCTGCCATAATCTTATTCCTCCTCAATTCTTTTTCCGAATGCAGCGCCCTCAGCCAGCGGACATTTCACATAGGTCCGCTGCAGCAGACCGCATTCCACAAAGCACCGCTTACCGGAAACAGTAACTTCAAATTCCATCCCGTTAACGGATACCACATCGCCGGTCTTCCATCCGGCCACACCTTCTGCCTCGTAATCCGCATGAAAACGTGCCAGACAGAGGCCGTCTGCAATGCCCGGAGCCTCCTCACGAAGCCACCGTGCCGATTCTTTATCAAGAAAGGAGACTTGACGGTCTCCCTCATATTTTTTCACTTCGCTCATAATTCCACCCGCTGCACTTCACCGCTGAAGAGATCGATAAAAAGGATTTTGCGCAGAAGAACGTCTTCGTAACCCAGCAGCACTTTGGCAGCTTCCGCAGCCTGAATCCCTGCCACCACAGCCGGTGTGAAGGACGGGTTTCCCTCTTCCTGAGAAACTTCGCTTTCCTCTTCGAAAATCAGGCTCAGCGTATCATTCCCCGGGAAAACAGTAGTAACCTGGCCGAACCATCCGCCGATCGCGCCATGCACCATAGGAATCTCCAGCTTCCTGCAGATTCGCTGCAGCATCAGCTTACTTCCTACAGAATCCAGACCATCCAGCACTGCATCGCAGCCTTCCAGAATCCGCTCTGCATTTTCTTCCGTCAGATATTCGCAGACAGAAGTCACATCCACTTCTTCATTGACAAGAGCCATCCGAAGTCCGGCTTCTATGGCCTTATGAGATCCCAGATTATTTTCGTTACAGAGAAGCTGACGGTTCAGATTGGATTCGGTGAACACATCTCCGTCGACCGCCACAATGTGACCCACACCCAGACGCCCCAGCATTTCAACCAGGTATCCGCCCAAACCGCCGCAGCCAATTACCGCCACGCGCTTTTCCGCCAGTTCATCCTGCTGCTCTACGCTGAAGATCCGGTTTCGGTCATATCGTCCTCTAATCATGGTGATGTCCTCCGTGCTCATGTACTTCATGGCCGCATTCGCCGTCTCTTCCCAGCAAAATATCCAGTCCATGCTCCAATGCCGGCAGGATAAAACTCAGGTTCTCCCTGACCGCTTTCGGACTGCCCGGCAGGTTTATAATCAGTGTGGAATTTCGGATGACTGACGCACCGCGGGACAGCATGGCCTTCGGTGTGATCTCGAAGGACTTCATCCGCATGTACTCGGCAATTCCCGGTGCATTTTTCGTAGCCACCGCGTAAGTGGCCTCCGGCGTAATATCCCGTGGTGAAAAGCCTGTGCCTCCGGTGGTCAGAATCAGATTCATTCCCTCTTCATCAGCCATGCCCATCAGCACTCCTTCCAGCAAAATCTGATCATCGGGCAGCAGCACTTCGCTGCCCACTTCATATATTTCCCGGCCTTCTTTTTTATTCCAGGCTTCCAGCATTTCGCAGATAGCCGGACCGCTTTTATCCTCCCGTTCACCGCGGGAGCCCTTATCACTTAAAGTGATGATTCCTACTTTATATACCATGGTTATACCTCCCTCGCAGGATTTACCATACGGCCGCTCTTGCCGCCTTCCTTTTCTGCCAGGTAAATCTGACCGATTTCCATGTTCTTATCCAGCGCCTTGCACATATCGTACACCGTCAGCAGGGCCACACTGACACCGGTCAAAGCTTCCATTTCCACACCGGTCTGGCCATTGCAGCGTACCGTGCAGCTGCAGCGGATTTCACAGGTCTTCGGATTCATTTCCCAGTCGATGGCACATTTAGTCAGCTGAAGAATATGGCACATGGGAATCAGCTCCCAGGTTTTCTTGGCCCCCATAATACCTGCCGTAGTTGCCACCGTCAGCACATCCCCCTTGGCGATGCGCTTATCCGCGACAGCATCATAAACAATCTGAGACACCTTAATTACGCCGCAGGCAATTGCCTGCCGGCTGGTTATTTCCTTTTCGCTCACATCCACCATGCGGGCGTTTCCCTTCTCATCAAAATGTGTCAGTTCCATCTTTCTTCTCCACTCTTCAGTCGCTGCGGATATTCATGCCTATATCCGCCACCATCTTTCCGCAGTCATAGCAGACATACGCTGTTTTTTGGGCCCGATCCTCATTAAAGGGGTCCCGAACACGTTCAAGGAATCCTTTCGGCTCCAGATTACGAAGATAAAATTCACCGGCACCAGGGTATCCACCTGCATACAGCCCATCATCCATCGTCCACCTGCTCAGATCCCGGCCTCCTACAATTTTTCCCCGCATCATAATGCCTCCGCAGTACGGGCAGCGTGTCTCATCCCCCTGCAGAAGCTGACGGCATGCAAGTCCAAGGCTCCGCCCCTGTAAATCTCCCAGATAATGCATGGAAGATGGCACCATCATAATTTTACTGCGCAGTTCTTTCGGAAGAGAGCCGGAAACGTAAGATTTTGCTGTGCAAATAACGCGTTCCACCCGCTCCGGCATTTCCTGCAGAAATGCCTCCGCAGTACGGCATCCGCCTTCCCCAAAACCAATTAATACAGCATGCTCATATCCTGTCTGATAAAAAAGTTCTTTCAGCTGCATTGCCTGGTCCGTCCATAAATCTGACACAAACCCGGAAGGCTTGTCCGAATCTCCGCATCCCAGAAAATCCACCAGAACCATCCGGTATCCAGTCGGCATATAGGACAGAATTTCCTGAACGGAATATCCTGGCTGACCATCATCCGGAATCAGAATAATCGATTTTGAAGATTCCTCACTTCGAAATTCACTGTAACAGCATTTATATCCACGATATGTAAAATTAGCCATAACATCCCCCTGTAACGCGATCTAAAAAACAGAAATACAAAAAATCCCTAAAATCTTACAAAAATTCCCTGAAATTCGACATTTTTGAAAATTTCACTTTCATTTCCACTTCATCTGGACTATGATGAAGCTGCATTCAGGTCCGGCGGCCTGCGGCAATCCCCAACCAGCCGGCGGCCAGATTATAAAGATAAGTATGAGGAGGTACCGATATGCTTCGCCCTGCAGAACCAAAATGCTGTTCCCTTTGCGGGAAATACTCCCACAGCATCGCCTTTAAGGGAGGCTATGTCTGTGAAAGCTGCATTGATTATATCCACACCCGGACCTGATTACAGTATGTTATATCTATATCACATAATATCAGAAAAACATACGGCGCAGATAATCCATTTCAAGTCACACATACTTCAGATACCACACAGCAGCTATGCAGCTTTTCGTTCTGCTATGTATATCCGCCTCCTCAGGCTTATTTCTTCTTTGACTTATTGGCAGGGCGGCCGGATCCGGCTGCCTCACGCTTTTCGCGGCGTGCCCGGTTCTTTTCCACACGCTCCTGGTGTGCTTCACGGTTAAGACGTTTCTTTGTCTTCGCCTTCATGACAGAATAACCGAAACGTCCGATTGGCTTACGCTTCACACCCAGGTAATGTCCATGTGCATAGGCCAGAAGACCAATGGATTCCACCGGCATCTTTCCGTTTTCATCGAAGATGGCTTCATCCACATGCATAGCCACGATTTCCCCCACGAACATATCGTGGGTAGGGTAGCGGTGAACTTCCACAACGTTGCACTCCAGATTTACCGGAGATTCCTCAATCATCGGGCAGGAAACCTTCTCCGCAGGAATCGGAGTCAGTTTCATTTCCTTAAATTTATCCACGTCGCGGCCGGATTTCACACCGCAGTAGTCGGTGGCGAATGCCAGTTCTTCCGTGGTTGCATTGATGACAAATTCTCCGCTCTCTTCAATCAGATGATGTGAATGGCGGG
>JAFYKS010000472.1 GCA_017537495.1 Bacillota bacterium
CTTAATGGAATTAATCAGTGTACGGAAATCTCCACCATAGAAATCGCTTCTGCCGATGGAACGGCGGAACAGTGTATCACCGCTGAAGCAGTAACCTGGTGTTCCCGGTACATAGATGGAAATTCCGCCTTTGGAGTGGCCTGGTGTATGGAAGAAAGTAAGTTCCAGACTTCCAACCTTCAGTGTTTCACGGTGACGTACAGTCTGATCTGCATCAGTGGTGTACGGCCAGCCTCTGAAGTCCAGAGAACTGTTAAGTGCACCGCTTTTCAGCATTTCACGTTCTTCACTGTGGCAGATTACCTTTACCTGAGGAAAATCCTTCTTAAAGGCTTCTACCCCTTCAATATGGTCAAAGTGACCGTGGGTCAGGATGATATACTGCAGATCAATGCCCAGTTCCTTGATCTTATCTGTAATTTCCGAAACATGGACTGCAGGGTCAATCATAAATCCGGCCATGGTTTCTTCATCATAAGCCACATAGGTATTGGTCGGCATAGGACCAATCTCGTAATGGAGAACTTTCATTATTTCCTTACCTCTCTAGAATAATTTATTGCTGTCCAGCAGAATGGTTACAGGGCCATCGTTATGAATGCGTACCAGCATATGTGCCTGGAAAACGCCTTCACCAACGTGCACGCCCTGAGCCTTTACTTTTTCCACGAAATGGTCATACAGTTTCTTGGCCATTTCAGGACGGGCTGCCTTCACAAAATTCGGACGTCTGCCCTTTCTTGCATCTGCCAGCAGGGTGAACTGGGAAATAACCAGCATTTCGCCGCCCACATCCTGCAGAGACAGGTTCATTTTATCTTCTGAATCTTCGAATACACGAAGACCGACAATCTTATCAGCCAGGTATTCCGCGTCCTTTTCTGTGTCGGTATCTTCTACACCCAGCAGGACTACAAACCCGTTTCCGATGGAACCGGTTACCTGGTTTTCTACGGTTACATCACCTTCGGTGACTCTCTGAACGACTGCTCTCATATTATGTTTCCTTTATTTCTGAATCATTAAGACTTGGCTCTGTAAACCTGTACCACGCCGTCGATGAGGCGGATATTTCTCTGTACTTTCTGCATTTCAGCGGTACTGGAGATGGACAGGGAAATTACCATATTAACCATACCATCCTTACTGGACTTGGCATTTACACCGGTTAAATGAATATCCATATCTTCGCAGACCTTGGAGATGTCAGAGAGAATACCCTTTCTGTCGTAGCAGAGGATGCAGATATCTGCATTATAGGATTTGCCTTCCTTCAGGTCTTCCCATTCTACTTCGATGCAGCGCTGTTTTTCCGCCTCAGGCAGTGAAACAATATTGGTACAGTCTTTACGATGGACTGAAATGCCGCGGCCCTTGGTAATGAAACCGATAATTTCATCACCAGGTACAGGATTGCAGCAGCGTGACACCCTGATCATCAGGTTGTCTATATCGTCTGCTCCAAGAACTACAATACCGGCACCATTATCGCTGGCCTGTCTCTTTTTCTGCTGCTTGGCAGCCTTCTGCTTCCGTTCTTCAGCAGCCTTGATGCTTTCAATAACTTCTTCGTTGGATTTAACTTCAGTCAGTTTATTGTCTTCATTATAGGCGCTTACAAGCAGATTGCAGAACTTGCTCATAAGTGTGCCGCCGTTGGAAAGCTGTACGTAAGCTTCGTCCGGTGTGGCAAAGCGCATGGTTTTCATGGCTTTATTCAGATACATGGACTTGGCGTAAACATGCGGGTCATAACCTTTCTTACGAAGTGCCTTATCCAGCATATCTTTCCCTTTATCCACTGCATCGGATTTATTTTCTTTTTTCAGCCAGTTACGAATCTTGTTTCTGGCGTGTGAACTTTTTGCAATTTTCAGCCAGTCCACACTTGGACCGCTGGAGTTTGAACTGGTTACAATTTCAACAATATCGCCGTTCTGAAGCGTATAGTCGATAGTAACCATTTTGCCGTTGATTCGTGCACCTACGCACTTACAGCCTACGGCGGAGTGGATTTTGAAGGCGAAGTCAAGCGGCGTGGAACCAGCAGGCAGTTCGATTACGTCACCCTTCGGAGTAAATACGAATACCTGGGTTGCAAACAGGTCCATCTTCATAGTTTCCAGGAATTCCTTAGGGTCCTTCAGATCCTTATTCCATTCCAGAGACTGACGGAGCCATGCCAGCTTCACATCATCGGAATTGGTTTCCGCAGAAAGCTTGCCTTCTTTATATTTCCAGTGAGCAGCGATACCATATTCAGCGACTTCATGCATTTCATGAGTTCTGATCTGAATTTCAAAGATTTCACCCTGTTCGCCGATAACGGTTGTATGCAGTGACTGATACATGTTCGGCTTCGGCATGGCGATATAATCCTTGAAACGGCCAGGAATCGGTTTCCACATGGTGTGAACCAGACCCAGTACCGCATAGCAGTCACGGACATTTTCTACAATGATACGTACTGCAATCAGGTCGAAGATTTCATCAATCTGCTTCTTCTGATACTTCATTTTTCGGTAGATACTGTAATAGTGCTTGGCACGGCCGTAAATTTCATACCGCAGCTTCATGTCATCCAGAACTTCCTTCAGTTCGTCGATAACCTGATTAATAGTTTCAACACGCTGAATTTTACGGTTTTCAACCTTTTCAACCAGATCATTATACTCTTCCGGCTGCAGATATTTCAGTGCAAGGTCTTCCATTTCAAACTTTACAGCTGCGATACCCAGACGGCTGGCCAGCGGAGCATAAATTTCCAGAGTTTCTCTGGATTTTTCAATCTGCTTATGCGGCTTCATATGCTGCATGGTCCGCATGTTATGCAGTCTGTCGGCCAGTTTGATAATCAGAACTCGAATGTCCTTGGACATGGCCAGGAACATTTTGCGGAAGTTTTCCGCCTGAAGTTCTTCCTTGGATTCGAACTTGATAGAACCCAGCTTGGTTACGCCGTCGACCAGTACTGCAATGTCTTCACTGAAATCCTTAACGAGCTGCTCTCTGGTATATTCGGTGTCTTCTACAACGTCATGCAAAAGCCCGCCGATAATTGCTTCATCATCCATCCCCAGCTGTGCCAGAATCGTGGCTACTTCAATCGGATGAATGAAATACGGCTCACCGCTTTTTCGAAGCTGACCGTCATGAAGGGTTCTTCCGATTTCATACGCCTTTCCGATGGTTTCCAAATCATAATTCGAATTGTATTTTTTTATTTCGTCTAAAAACTCGGCTTTTGATAACATAGCAGATAAACTCCCGTTTATTTTCTCTTTCTCATATTCTTAACGTACTTGGATTCTTCGCTGCTTCTGTTCATGTCATAGTACAGCGGGCTGCAAACGAAAATGGAAGACAGACAGCCTACGATTACACCAATCATCAGTGGAATGATGAATTCGCGGATACTTTCTGATACCATGATGCACAGCGGAACCATAACAACTAAGGTTGTCAGGGATGTCATAATGGTTCTGTTCAGTGTCTGGTTCAGAGACTTGTCAATATTCGCTTCAGAACCATCCTTAGGGAACAGTTTCTGATTTTCTCTGATTCTGTCAAAGATTACGATAGTATCATTGATGGAGTAACCTACCAGAGTCAGAATTGCAGCGATAAACGGATTGTTTACGGTGAATCCAAAAATTGCATAGAATGCAATTACCATCAGAACGTCGTGTACAACACCAAGAATGGATGCTGCACCAAACTTCCAGGATTTGAAACGGAAGATGATGTAAATCAGCATACCGATGGATGCGATAACCACTGCAATAACAGCATTCTTCTTCAGTTCATCCCCAACGGATGGACCAAACTGTTCGGATGCAAGAACATCTTCTTCAGTGATTCCAAAGCTGTCACCCAGTGCATTTACAATTTCCATTCTCTGAGCGTTATCCAGAGATGAAATAGTTTTAATTACAATTTCAGAATTGCCTTCACCTGCATGAACGATGGATGGATCAAGGTCAAATTCTTTCAGAACTTTTTCAATATCTTCAGCCGGAACGAATTCTCCCATATCAATCTGAATCATGGTACCGCCGGTAAAGTCAATACCGTAGTTCAGACCGCCGATCAGACCAAATACCAGACCAGCAATAATGATGGCTGCACTCACCATATAGTAAATTTTTCTGTGCTTGATAAAGGTAAATGTCTTGTGCATCAGCTGCTTCGGAGTTCCGTCTTCGTTCACAACAAAATATTTATTTTTGGAGAACTTTTTGCTGTCGGCCAGCAGGGAAATAAACAGCTGAGTAATCACAACTGCAGTGAAGATGGAAATTACAATACCGATCATCAGAGTCAGAGCGAAGCCCTTAACTGCAGTCGTACCTACTTCGTACAGAACTACCGCTGCAATCAGTGTGGTAATCTGCGCATCAAGTACAGTTGTCAGAGCATTCTTGAAACCGCTGTTTACTGCTACACGGATGGTCTTGCCAGCACCGATCTCTTCTTTGATTCTTGCGAAAATAATTACGTTGGCGTCAACTGCCATACCAATGGACAGAATCAGTGCTGCGATACCAGGCAGAGTCAGAACAACTCCCATACCTACCATGGACCACAGATAAATTACGATATACAGCAGCAGCGCAATGTCTGCAACCAGACCCAGCATTCCGTAGAATACCAGCATCAGTACGAACACCAGTGCCATACCGATACCGCCGGCTACGATGGACTTATCCAGTGCATCTGCACCGATTGTCGCGGACTGAACAGAGGACTGGATTTCTACCAATTCTACCGGCAGTGCACCGCCGCGGATCAGCGCTGCTGTGGTGGATGCTTCTTCATGGGTGTATCCACCGGAAATTTCACAGCTTCCGTTTGGAATAACTTCATTTACAGCAGGATGGCTGATGATTTCGTTATCCAGTACGATAGCAATTTCATTGGACATCATGCCCTGAATTTCAACAGGTGTAGTACCGCTTAAAGCCTGTCTGGTACCTTCAGCGAACAGATCTGCACCTTCGCTGTTAAATTCCAGATAAATCTTATATGATGCACCATCAGTCGCAATACCGGCATCCTTTACATGGCTGCCGTCTACAATTACAGTACCGTCGGATAATACAAACTGAAGCAGCGCAGTACGGCCAATTGCTTCAATAGCATCTTCCGCATCTTCCACACCAGGGATTTCCACACGGATACGCTTGTCGCCTTCAATGGTTACAGAAGATTCAGAAACCCCCAGCTGGTTAACACGGTTATCCAGCACTGCACGGGTCTGATCCATCAGAACCTTCAGTTCATCCCCTGTCAGGTCAGTCTGGGCTTC
>JAFYKS010000473.1 GCA_017537495.1 Bacillota bacterium
ATCAACTGTATCCTTGCTCATGAAAATAGCGTCTACTCCTGCCCCTTCTGCAGTTC
The DNA here is from genome assembly GCA_017537495.1 of Bacillota bacterium. Classification (GTDB taxonomy): domain Bacteria; phylum Bacillota; class Clostridia; order Peptostreptococcales; family Anaerovoracaceae; genus RGIG7179. The sequence goes on from JAFYKS010000473.1 coordinate 57, forward strand.
TGACGATTGTTCCTAAGTTACCTGGATCTTGTAAATTATCCAATACAACAAAATGTGGATTTGGCAGGTCTAAAAGTTCCTTCCAAGCCGATTCCCTCTGTTTTACAATACATAAGATCCCCTGTGGAGTCTTTGTATCAGATACATATTCAAATACAGTGTCTGATAAAATCTCTGTCTGATAATCTGCAAAATGAATCTCATTTTTCTTTTTATTGTAAAAAGACTCTGAAACGTATACCTTTTCCACGCGTTCCTTTGGAACCTCCGAAAACATACGGATCCCTTCTACCAGAAACACTTTTTCCTCATTTCTCGCCTTGCTCTTTTTTTGAAGCTGCAACAAATTTTTTCTTCTCGACATTTTTCGCAGGACTTCGACATCGAGGATGGAATATAATGGAAGTCGTGAAGGAGGATGTACTATGAGAAATTTCAGAAAAGCACTTGCAGATGATATTTCATTACAGGAACGGCTGCTGGTCCAGTATGAGAAGGAACTTCGAACTCTTCCAACGGGGATTCTGGATGAATCCTGCAGCGGAAAAGTTGTTCATTATATTGATGCAAAGGGAAAGGAACATAATTCGGAGAAAACGAAGGCGGTTATGATAAAGATAAGCAGGCGAAGACTGCTGGAGAAAAAAATTCATGTGATACAGGAAAACCTGACGAGACAGAAAAAACTGTATGAAAAATACATATCCTACACGGACGAAAATATTATGGATAAAGTGGCACGTGTATACCGGAAGATTTTGCTGAGTGAAAAGAAGAAAGCGGAACAGGCAGCAGAACATGATAATTCTTCCTCTGGTGAAGGGACGAGAACGGGACATCGCAGCCTGACGGGAAAAGAACTGGACTCCAAATCCGAAGTTATTATTTCCATGCTTCTGGATGTATATGGGATAAAATACTATCGTGGGGTTAAAATATACTGGCCTTATGGCATGTCGGAAGAGGCAGAACGTTCCTGGGCGGAACTGGAACTGCCGGTATATGTGGTGCCCGATTTTGTAATTATTCTGCCGTCAGGTGAAAAGATATACTGGGAGCACCTCGGAATGCTGGGAGATAAAAAATATTCGGCACGGTGGATGAAGAAGCAGGTGTTCTATCACTGGTTAGGTATAACACAGGGAGTAAATCTGATTGTAACTGCAGATGACTGCAATGGCAGTATTGATCCGGCGGCAGTTGCAGATATTATCGAGACCAGGTTAGCTCCTCTGATTACAAAAGCAAAGAAAAATTGAGACTCCGGAGGGTATGTTTCGAGAGACGCACCGGGTTTTGAAGTTTTTTTGTTGATTTCCGGTATGATTTGGTCATCGCTGTCCGAAAGCTGAAGGAAAATAGGAAGTAGAAGCATGGTTTTACAGAAAAAACAGAACGAATTTTACTGTAAATTACATATTATGGAAATAAAAAAGGGGCGTTTAGTTGATTATGCGGCTTTATGATACCGGAAACTAGACTTTTTTGAAGTAAATCCGGTATTAACCGTAAAATCGTGAGGGATTGCCAGGAAGAAATCATGGTTAGGCTTGCAAAAAAACTGAAACATGGTAGAATATAATTGAGAAATAATGCGGTCATTCAGGCCAGCATGAGAGGAGATCTTTTTAGAAATGAACAAATATGTTGAATATAGAAGGGAATTCCACAAATACCCTGAAAACGGTTGGAGGGAAATCCGTACCAGTGCCAGAATTGCAGAGATTCTCACCGGTATGGGATATACCTGCTTCATGGGTGAAGAAGTGGTAAATGTGGATACCATCATCAGCCTGGTTCGTCCGGATGAAGCGGAAGTGGCCATGCTGAAGGAACAGGCAATCCGTCAGGGAGCTGACCCGAAGTTCGTGGAAGCAACCGGCGGTATTCCGGGCGTTATTGCTGAATACGACACCGGTAAGAAGGGCCCGGTAACTGCATTCCGTTTTGACATTGACTGTCTGCCTTACGATGAGCCAAAGAATGAAGGCTACAGACCTTATGATGAAGGCTTTGCTTCTGTAAATCCGGGCGCAGTTCATGCCTGCGGCCATGACGCACATACTGCCATGGGTCTGGGCATCGCTGACAAGCTGATGATGCAGAAGGACCGCATCCGTTCCGGCAAAATCCGCCTGATTTTCCAGCCTGCAGAAGAAACTTTCTGTGGCGCACTGTCCATCTGTGACAAGGGCTGGCTGGATGATGTAGATAACTTTATCGCAATGCATGTGGCACTGAGTGCGGAAAACAAGCCTCTGCCATCTCATACCATCTGCTGTGGCTGCAAGGACTTCTTAAGTGACCGTCAGCTGGATGTTACATTCCACGGCCGTGCGGCACATCCATGCGGAGCTTCCCAGGAAGGTAAGAACGCTCTGCTGGCAGCATGTACTGCAGCAATCAACCTGCATGCTATCGCACCTCATGAAGAAGGTATGCACCGTATCAACGTGGGCAAAATCGAAGCAGGTGTAGCACCTAACACCATCGCACCGAATGCTCTGATGGTTGTGGAATACCGTGGTGTGACAGAAAATATTACAGAATATGTGGGACGCAGAGTTTTCGATGTAATCGAAGGGGCGGCAAGAATGTACGACATGGACTACACTGTGGAAGACTACGGTGAAGTTCCTGCAGGCAAGAGTGATGACTCCATGATGGATGTAATCCGCCGTGCTTCCATTAAGGTTCCTTGGATTCAGAAGATGTATTTTGAAGGAAACGTAGGCGGTACGGACGATGCTGCGGCTATGATTACCCGTGTACAGAAACATGGCGGCCGCGGTACTTATGTGGGAATCGGCTGTGATACTACAGAGCCTGTGCATAATGCAGGATTCG
>JAFYKS010000006.1 GCA_017537495.1 Bacillota bacterium
CCCAGCATCTGGTTTACAGTCTTATACATGGTCTTTACATCTTCGAACTTGTGACCCAGGCCGAAGGATTCTACCTGTGGCTTCAGGTTGGAATACTGGCCGCCAGGAATTTCGTACTTGTAGATTTCTGCAGTAGAGGTTACCAGTTCGGATTCGAAACCTGCATATACAGGTCTTACATCCTTCCAGTAGTCATCAATCTTCTGCAGGTCATCGGAGTTCAGACCTGTGTCTCTTCTGGAGCTTTCTACAGCTGCTACTACGGAGTTCAGTGCAGGCTGGGAAGTCAGTGCAGACATGGAGTTGAATGCAGCATCCACGATGTCTACGTCAGCCTGTGCTGCCATCATGATAGTTGCGATACCATTACCGGAGGTATCGTGTGTATGTAAGTGAATTGGAATACCGATTTCTTCTTTCAGTGCTCTGATCAGTTTTCTTGCAGCCATTGGCTTCAGCAGACCGGACATGTCCTTGATACCCAGGATGTGTGCACCGCGCTTTTCCAGTTCCTTGGCCATGTTTACATAGTAGTCCAGGTTGTACTTGGTTCTGGATTCATCCAGAATGTCACCGGTGTAGCAGATACATGCTTCTGCCACCTTGCCCTGGTTCAGAGTCTCATCCAGTGCCACTTCCATACCCTGAATCCAGTTGAGGGAGTCGAAGATACGGAATACGTCGATGCCGCCCTTTGCTGCCTGCTTTACGAATTCACGGATTACATTGTCCGGATAGTTCTTATAACCTACAGCATTAGCACCTCTGATCAGCATCTGGAACAGCAGGTTCGGCATCTTTTCACGCAGAACATCCAGTCTTTCCCATGGAGATTCCTTCAGGAAACGGTAGGAAGTATCGAAGGTTGCACCACCCCACATTTCTACGGAGAACAGATCCTTTCCGTATACAGCCATAGCAGGAGCAATCTTTTCCATATCCACAGTTCTTACACGGGTTGCCATCAGGGACTGCTGTGCGTCTCTCATGGTAGTATCGGTAATCAGCAGCTTCTTCTGATCCATTACCCACTTGGACAGAGCCTGAGGACCCTGTTCATCCAGAATCTGCTTGGTACCGCGCAGATCCTTATAGTCTTCCGGCTTGAATCTTGGGAATACAGGAACGTTGAAGTTTGGCTTCTTACCCTTGGTTTCATTAACAAACTTGTTGCCCAGGAATTCGATAACCTTCAGCTCTCTGTCATCTACCTTACCGATATTCAGCAGTTCAGGAGTGCCGCCGATGAAGCCGGTATCGCACTGACCAGCACGGAAAGTAGGATGGTTCAGTACGTTGAGCATGAACGGAATATTGGTCTTAACGCCCTTGATAACGGTTTCGCTCAGAGCACGGACTGCCTTTCTTCTGGCATCTTCAAAGGTTCTGCTGTAAGCAGTTACCTTTACCAGCAGGCTGTCGTAGAACGGTGTAACTTCTGCACCGGTAAAGCCGTTGCCGCCGTCCAGTCTGATACCCAGACCGCCTGGGGAACGGTAATATTCAATCACACCGGTATCCGGCATGAAGTTGTTAATAGGGTCTTCGGTAGTAATACGGCACTGGATTGCATGACCGGTTACCTTGATTTCGTCCTGGCTCTTGATTGCGATTTCTTCGGAATCCAGGCTGTAGCCCTGTGCAATCAGAATCTGTGCCTGAACGATGTCCACACCGGTTACGATCTCAGATACGGTATGTTCTACCTGAATTCTAGGATTCATTTCGATGAAGTAGTGGTTACCGTGCTTGTCCACCAGGAATTCCACAGTACCCGCACTTCTATAGTTTACAGCCTTTGCAATCTTAATTGCGTCTGCACAGATTGCCTGTCTCTGTTCTTCTGTCAGGCAGAGAGCAGGAGTAAATTCAATAACTTTCTGGTGTCTTCTCTGGATGGAGCAGTCTCTTTCGTACAGATGAACCAGGTTACCTTCCTTGTCACCCAGAATCTGAACTTCGATGTGCTTAGGACCTTCCAGATACTTTTCGATGAAGATATCGTCAATGCCGAATGCCTTGGCTGCTTCAGATCTTGCACTTCTGAACTGCGGCAGCAGTTCTTCTGCAGAGTTCACGATACGCATACCACGGCCGCCGCCGCCGGCAGCTGCCTTCAGCATAATCGGATAACCACAGGATTCTGCAAACTTTACAGCTTCTTCTTCGCTCTGAATTGCCTTTTCCACACCAGGAATGGTAGGAACACCTACAGAGTGCGCTACAATCTTGGACTTGATCTTATCGCCCAGGCTGTCCATCATTTCTGCAGTAGGTCCGATGAACTCGATACCGTTGTCTGCACAGGCCTTGGCAAATTCCACGTTTTCAGCCAGGAAACCATAGCCCGGATGGATTGCATCTACACCCTTAGCCTTAGCCAAAGCGATGATTTCATCGATACCAAGGTATGCACCTACCGGAGTCTTGCCCTTACCAATCTGATAAGCTTCGTCTGCTTTCGTTCTGAACAGTGTGTTCTTATCCTCTTCAGAATAAATCGCTACAGTACGGATGCCCAGCTCTTTGCAGGCACGGAATACTCTGATGGCGATTTCGCCTCTGTTTGCTACCAATACTCTTTTGAATTTTTTAATTTCTCCCATGTTCTCTCTCCTAAAAAATTACTTTACCACATGTACGTCCATCTGTGGATAAGGTATTGAAATATCTGCTTCATCAAATGCCAGTTTGACCTGTTCAGTCAGGTAATACTTCACAGAGTAATACTTATCTGTGTCGCACCATACTTTCAGGTCCAGAACCACTGCGCTGTCGCCGTGCGAAGCCACACCAACGAAAGGTACAGGGTCTGCGTAAATATCAGGATTGGACTGTGCCACCCGCAGAAGGACGGACTTTGCGAGAGCGATGTCCGAATCGTAGGAAATTCCGAATTTGCAGTCTACCCGTCGACGGTCGCGGCGGGAATAATTTACAATAACGGAAGTGTTGATATTGCCGTTTGGAATGGTGATTTCCTTATTGTCATACGTACGAAGTGTCGTTACAAACAGGTCGATTTTATCTACTTCACCATAGGTACCGCCAATATCTATTTCATCACCCTTTTTAAAAGGCTGATTAACTAAGATTAAAAGTCCCCCAGCGATATTGCCAAGGCTGTCTTTCAGTGCCAGTGCGATGGCTGCACTGCCGGCACCCAGTACGGTAATCAGAGGCGTGGTCGGCACATCCATAACCCCCAGAAGCACTACCACCAGCACAATGTACAGTACAATCCGTACAGCGCTGAGCACAAAGGTATGAATTGCCCCATCCAGGGTCGTTCTCTCCAAAGTACGGCGGGTAAACCGCATTGCCACTTTTATGAGAATGAGACCGACTGCCAGTACAGCCAGTGCCCAAAATCCATTCTCCAGAATAGTTTTAATCTGATTACTGAAATCCATGTTTTGTCCCCTTTTTTATTTTATTTATACCACCGACAGCTTATTCGTAAACACGGCCGGATCTTCTTCTTTCCAGCTCTTTTAAGAGTCTCTTTCTGATACGGATGTCGTCCGGTAC
>JAFYKS010000474.1 GCA_017537495.1 Bacillota bacterium
AGGTAACCTTCAACCTTCCGATGATGGATGACGGCAAGGGCGGCCAGACAGAAGACTACATGAAACCGTGGACATTTACCAGCGACGACGGACGTTTTGAAATGGACTTCGAACCAGTAATGGACCGTGCGTCCTGCACCGACGTAAAGCTGATTATGAGTGACCAGCACCAGGTATTCGGCAAATTCAACGGAAAGGCAGTCCTGGATGACGGCACTGTTCTGGAAGTAAAAGACCTGCTCGGTTTCGCCGAAAAGGTCCACAATAAATGGTAGGAGGATAATGTTTTGGTTAAATTACCTTTAATTCTTTCAATTGTATGGTTCTTCATCGCAGGTCTCAGCTCTGTTCTTCTGACAAAAAGCTTTTCCAGCGGAGATATGACCACAATTCTCATGCTGGGATTGGTTCTGGCAGTGGCTCTGTTCGCTGCACTGTCCAACCTGCGTCTCTATCTGAAAAGAAAGGGGAAATAAGTTTTGCAGATCACATTTGACGACATCCGGCACAACCGTGCCATCAATGCATACATCGAAAAGGCTGACGAGTCCCTCATCGCCCTGGGCTATACGGAGCACTGCTACCCTCACGTGCTGAAGGTTGCAGATACAGCCAGCAAAATCCTTCTGGCCCTGGGTTACTCCGAACGTGAAGCGGAACTGGCCCGCATGGCAGGCTATCTCCACGACATCGGAAACGTAATCAACCGTGTAGACCACGCCCAGAGCGGTGCGGTCATGGCCTTCCGTCTCCTGGATAACATGGGAGCCGACCCGGACGACATCGCCACCATCATCACAGCCATCGGCAACCACGATGAAAAGACTGCTTTCCCGGTAAACTCCGTTGCGGCAGCACTGATTCTGGCCGATAAGACTGATGTACGCAGAAGTCGTGTCCGCAAGCAGCCAATGGAGCAGTTTGATATTCACGACCGCGTAAACTACTCCGTAACCGCAGCAGATCTTGATGTGGATAAAGAAGCAGTCACACTGCGTATCACCATCGAAACCGAAATCTGCAACGTTCTGGAATACTTCGAAATTTTCCTGGACCGTATGCTCCTGTGCCGCAAGGCCGCAGCCCAGCTGGGAGTTGACTTCCACCTGGTGGTAAACGGGCAGCAGATGATGTAAATAACATGATATGAAAAGAAGCAGAGTTTTTGCCGAGAGTATTTATTACTCAAACGGGGTACTCTGCTTTTTTTATATTTTCTATTCTGTTTTTTCCTGCAGCAATTCCGCTCTCATCAATTCTTCCAGCATAGAAGCAAGCACGGGTTCGGTATAAACATACCCACTGCCCACATTCACCGCAATTACAACGGTTCGACCCTCGCCATCTGCATCTTCTGCCATATGTCCAATCAGCTTATGGTTTCCCTGTACTGCACCGAGATCCAGCCAATAATCAAACCTGTTTTCTTTCAAGTAACTTATGACCTCTGCATTGTTAAGTTTTGTACCTATTCCATTTCGTATATCAAACAAATAGTCCTCCAGCGCTTTCGTGGACTCTTCCCTGTTGAAATCAATCTGATGCAGAACACCGCCCTCATCAATCCAGTTGACCGCTTTCGAAGAGTTGCGGTATGCCACGTCCCGCAGTACTGTCATATCTCCGATAATATCCATAAGCCTGTTCCAGAGCTCTGCACTGTCGGAAAGGTAAATTTTTTCTCCATACCGTTCCAGGACAGCAAACCCATGGCTGAAATCGCCCCAGCTGTACAGCTTCACGCTGCTCCCCTGGGTTGTCGGATAATGGCTGGACAGCATTTCACTCAAACTCTGGAACCGAAAAGATGCGACCGGCTCCGCCTTGTTTTTCAGATAAGCCCAGACTGCATCTCTTGCATCCCCTTTGTTAAGTTCCACGTTCCGCCATACATTGGACTCTCTCCATTCTCCATTCAACGCCGCCAGCACGGCCTCCTTTTGCTCGTCCACAATCAGAGTTACATTTTCACCTCGGCTGTTTTGCATATGCAGACAAAGAAACTCTGCATCCTCAGGGTAAATCTGCGGCTGCTCTTCTGCCGGACTTACTGTCAATCCCAGGCAGACAACAAGCAAAACACCCATACCCAGCACACTGGCCCAAAGTTTCGGCTTTTTATATTTCGCCAGAGCCTTCACTCTGCGTGAAGCCTGGCTTTCTGCCTCCACCAGGGACGCTGCTGACGACAATCGGTACTCCTGGCCAGCTGCAGCCTTCACCAGTGTCCGTGCATAGGCCTGTCGGTCGCCGATCAGATTAGCCGCATCGTAATCGCAGTACACTTCCATATCCAGATGAAATCTCCGGACCGCAAGCCAGAATACCGGGTTCCACCAGTACACACAGAGAAATGCCGCGGCAATCACATTAAGCCACAAGTCCCTGTGTTTATAGTGGGTCAGCTCATGAGCAAAAACATGCTGCAGTTCTCCTTCCATGAAAGAACTGTCCTCCGCCAGGTACACAGCAGGCCGGTGCAGACCTGCCAACATGGTGCATTCAGCACCGATTTTTAATACAATAGGGCTGCGAATCCCCATAGTAGTTCTCATCGCTTCGAAGATGTCGGCAACAACTTCTTCTCTGCATTCCGGCAGATTCTTCCGCTGTTTATGCTGGCGGAACGCAGACAGAACAAGCACCGTCATCATACTCACCGCTCCGCAGCACCACACAATCATGATACAAATATCTCGATGCTCTGCAGTTTTCACCGTTGATAGAATTGTCTTCTCCACATATTCATTTCTTACCGGAACTTTTATGCTTACCGTGTTCTCCCGCATTTCGATTTCATTTAACGGAATTCCATCATCGATATACGGCGGAATATCCTGCATATATTTTCGTGTTTCCGTCACCTGAGGCACATAGCTCCGCAAACTCCAGTCTGCCTGCGGCAGTACCAGCAACAAATCCGCCAGCGGCATAGCCACCATCAGAATACCAATCAGAATCCACATGAGCATGTGTCCTTTCGGGGTAATTTGTTTACCCAGAATCCATTTTATAAGCAAAATGCCTCCCGCAGTTATTGTTATTATAATGGCATAATTAACAAGTAAACGCATCTCCTCACCCCCTGTTTGCCGGACTGCTCCTACTCCATCTTGTCGATGATTGCCAGCAGCGTTTCTTCTTCCTCTTTCGTCAGCCCGCGGTCTTCCACCAGTGCAGATACCAGGAGTTTTGCTGAACCATCAAAGACGCGGTTAAGAAAGCTCTTCACTTCCTGTCTGCGGCAGACCTCTTCGGAAACAGCCGCATAATAGTGAAAACTACCTGGGTTGGACCGGTCCGCCTCAATGGCCCCCTTCTCAGCCAGGCGTCCCACCATAGTCCGCACGGTACTGTATCCCCAGCCGTGGTCGGCTACTGCATCGGCAATCTGCCGCAGTGTAAGCCCGCCGCTGGTCTCCGCCTCCCACAGTGCTTTCATGATAGCCCACTCCGCATCGCTGATGGTAATGTGTTTCGTACTCATATATTTCAATCCCCTTTCTCTCTGAAATCAAATAGGACTACAGATGTGAACCCATTCCTTGATTGTAGTTTACATCTGTAGTCCTGCTTTGTCAATATTTAATTTGCGTAGTTACTTGCACACCACGCTCTTCCACTTGCTCCACTTGCCGAAGACTTTTGTGTCTTCGTAGTTGTTGTAGGCACGGACTTTCACGTAGTAGCGCTTGCCCTTTTTCAGGTTCTTAATGGTACGTGTCAGCTGGTCGCCGTCCTTCACATAGATGGACTTGGAATTCTTGAAGGAAGAATTGGTTGCGTAGCGAATCTGGTAACCGTCGCAGTCCTCGTCATACCAGCGCGCCTTCACGTAGTGAGTTTTGCCGGTTGTCGGAGACTTCAGGGACACCTGATCCGGACGGTCATAGTTGATCTTAAAGGTCTTGGTTACGGTACCGCTCACATCACCGACGCCGGTGATGGTAACGTTGGCAGTTCCCACCTTTATGTTATTCTTATAGGATACCACATAATCGTCTTCGTTCAGGCCTTCGATAGTAACGGTCGGTTTCTTTGCCTTGCCGCTGTAGGCACAGCTGCTGTAGGACAGCTTCACATCTTCTGCCTTCAGCTGGCGGGAAACCTGTACCTTCTGAACCAGTACGATGCTGTCATCGGCCTTCAGTGAAGCAGTGATGGTTGCAGTTCCCACAGAACCCGGAATCAGCGTTCCATCCGGTGCAGTCTTCATGACACTTTCATCAGTGCTCAGAATAGTGAAAAGCTCAGGATCCAGCTCTGTAATCATATATTCCCAGCCTGGGTTTACAGCTCCGATATGAATCTGATGAGCAACTGCTTCATTTTCAGCCAGATTGAATTCTGTATCACCCAGCCATTTCAGTTCCAGCAGTCCTCTCAGAAGATTTACATCCAGCTGCGCAGTGGTTTTATCTTCCGGAATTTTTCCGTCTCCGGAAGTCCGGGCAAATGCCTGGCTCCAGAACCAGATCCCGTTATAATTAATGCAGCCGATGCCGATGCTGTTGTAATCCTTATGGAGAATGTTCGCTCTGTGAGCCGGAGAGTTCATCCATGCATTTACCACCTGCTGCGGATTGGTCTGTCCTACTGCCAGATTTTCACCAACCATGTATTCCGGACCTGCAGTCCAGCATCCGGTTCCATCAGGACGGGTATGGGAAAAATACAATGTACTTTCTGCCGCACGAACCATAGCCGCCTCCTGGAGCTTGCTGTCCAGCTTCAGTGGGTGAAGGCCTGCTTTTTCACGCTCTGCGTTTACCAGTTCCAGCACCTCCCAGGCCGCTGCATCATAGCGGTCCGCTTCAACACTCACTGTAACAGTTTCTCCTACTGCAAATGCTGCTGCCGGCATGGCCGCCACCAGTGTGAGTGCCAGTATAAGTGTAATCAGTTTTTTCGTTATTGATTTCATAGCCATTTATCCTTTCCCGGACTTTCATATCCGGGCCTTTCTCCCCATAATTTTACTCTATTTCCATAGAAATGTAAACAAAATCCCGCTCCTCCCCAGTTAAAACCAACAAAACTTGTCCAATTTCCCAATTTTTCTGCAGTTTCTTTTGCCTTTAACCGCTTTCCCATGGTATAATAAAGTGTTAGTTAAGCGAAACTTTGACAATTTACAATATATTGGAGGTATCTCATGACGAAAGGCAAAGCCCCATGGGTGAAGGCCCGCCATCGAATTATACAGGACGTACTGGGCAGACTTGCTCTGCCGTACACCCGCTGGAAATACGGTATTGATATTATACCGTTCCGCGAAAAGGAATATCGTCCACTTCTGTTTGTGTTTAATCACCAGACAGGGTTTGATCAGTTCTTCGTATCCATGGCATGTAAGAACCCGATTTACTATATTGCCAGCGAAGACATATTCTCTTTAGGATTTCTGTCCCGCCTGCTTGTCTGGGCTGTAAACCCGATTCCTATTAAAAAACAGACTTCCGACCTTCGCGCCGTACGCAATGCCATGCAGGTAGCCAAGGAAGGCGGTTCTATCGCACTGGCTCCGGAAGGCAACCGTACCTTTGACGGCAAAATGTGTTATATCAACCCTGCTATCATCGGATTTATCCGCCTGCTGAAAATGCCCGTGGCATGTTTCCGCATCGAAGGCGGTTTCGGTGTTCAGCCGCGCTGGAGTGATGTGGTCCGGAAAGGTAAGATGAAAGCTTATGTATCCCGTGTCATTGAACCGGAAGAATACAAAAAGCTTTCCAATGAAGAACTGATGGACCTTCTCCTTGCAGAAATGGGCGTGGATGAAACTCAGATTCAGGCAGAATACCACAGTCCAAACCTGGCAGAATACATGGAACGTGCCATTTATGTCTGCCCTGACTGCGGCCTTTCCACCTTCGAAAGCCATGGTGACATGATAGAATGTAAGCAGTGTGGGCTGAACGTCCGCTATCTCCCTGACAAGAGCTTCGAAGCAGCGGACGGCAGAGACTTCCCGTTCCGCAATGTGGCTGACTGGTACGAGTATCAGGGCAGCTACATCCGTGGGCTGGATTTGACGCCGTATTACGACGCACCGGTCTACGAGGATACGGCGCAGTTCTCAGAGGTTGTTCTCTATGACCGTAAGAATGTCCTGGCAAAGGATGCAGGCCTGAAGCTTTACGGCAACCGGATTGAAGTCAGCGCCGGAGATTTTGCGGCGTGCTGGAACTTCGATGAAATCGACACCGTTACTGTTCTGGGTAAGAACAAAGTGAATATTTACGTGGACGGCAAGGTCTACCAGATCAAGCCGGACGAACGGTTCAACGCACTCCGGTACGTGAACCTGTTCTATCATTATATTAATGTAAAGAAAGGAGAATCTTCTGATGGAGAATTTCTGGGACTCTAGTACTTGGCAAAGCTTTCATTTAATTGCCTCATTACTGCTGGCCATGCTGGCAGCCAATGCACTGAAGCAGCTGATTCCGCCGCTGCGCCGTTCTCTGATTCCGACTTCGGTTCTCGGAGGACTTCTGCTGCTGATTACGTCTTTTATTTTCCAAAAGACAACCGGTCAGGTTATGTTTAACATTCCTTTCTTCGGAGGGAACGGCATTTCCACACTGGAAATCCTTACATATCACGCCCTGGCGCTGGGCTTTATCGCTACCGGTCTGAAGACTTCTGACCGTAAGCTGACACCGCTGCGCCGCTGGGAAATTTTCAACACCGGTCTGACCACCGTATCCACCTATCTGGTTCAGGGTATCGTGGGTATGGTAATCACCATCCTTGCTGCCATGGTTGTGAAAGACTTCTTCCCTGCAGCTGGTATCCTGCTGCCATTCGGCTATGGTCAGGGAACCGGTCAGGCACTGAACTACGGCGGTATTTTTGAAGCTGACTTCGGATTCGAAGGCGGCAAAAGCTTCGGTCTGACCATTGCAGCTCTGGGCTTCCTCAGTGCCAGCATTTTCGGTGTTCTTCACCTGAACATTCTGAAAGTAAAAGGCCGTGCCATCGGTGATGGCGAAGAAGGTGCCGGTGTCATGAATGAAAAGGTGGAAGACGATAATGAAATTCCAATGGGCGGCAGCATGGACAAGCTGACTGTGCAGATTACTCTGATTGCCATTGCATACCTGCTGACCAACTTCGTAATGTGGGGGCTGGGCAACCTGCTGCCGGGCATGATTTCCGTCATCTACGGCTTCAACTTCCTGCTGGGTGTTCTCTCCGCTACTGTGGTCAAGGTTTCCCTGCAGATGCTGAAAAAAGTGGGTCTGGTAAAGCGTCAGTACACCAACAACTTCCTGCTGACCCGCGTCGGAAACTTCTTCTTCGACATCATGGTAGTTGCCGGTATCGCAGCAATCCGTCTGGACGTACTGGAAAGCTACTGGGGCATCATGCTGATTCTGGGTCTTGCCGGTGCAGCCGTAACCTACTTCTATCTGCGGATTGTCTGCAAAATCCTGTTCCGCCGGTACTACGAGGAGCAGTTCCTGGGCATGTTCGGCATGCTGACCGGTACTGCCAGCACCGGTATCATCCTGCTCCGTGAAATCGACAAGGACTTCCGGACTCCGGTTGCGGATAACATGGTATATCAGAACTTCCCGGCCATCGTCTTCGGCTTCCCTATGATGCTGATTGTAACCATGGCGCCGGTAGCTCCGCTAAAAACTCTTCTGATTCTGGCAGTCTTCCTGCTGGGCATGCAGATTCTGCTGTTCCGTACCAAGATTTTCCCACGGAAGAGAAAGAAAAAATCATAATTAACAGAACTTTAAATGTTCTTTTCACGTAAACCGTGTAAAATATAAGCAGAATAACGTAAGTACGCATTTCATTATGAAAGGGGAATTATTATGAGTGAAGTAAATATGATTCAGAACGAAGCTATGTTCAAGTTCTCTTACGGCCTCTTTGTTCTCACTGCCAAGGATGGCGACAAGGACAATGGCTGCATCATTAACACCGCGGCACAGCTCACTGACAATCCAAAACGCATCAATATTGCAGTGAACAAAGCCAACTATACACATGATATGATCATGAAAACCGGCGAATTCAATATTTCCGTACTGTCTGAAAAGGCCGTTTTCGACACATTCAAGCGTTTCGGCTTCGCCAGCGGCCGCGATACGGACAAGTTTGCAGGTTTTGAAGGATCCTGCAGCCGCAGCACCAACGGTCTGTACTACGTGACCGAAGGCACCAACTGTTTCATGTCCGCAAAAGTAATCGATGCCCATGACTACGGCACCCACACCCTCTTTATCGCAGAAGTTACAGAAGCAAAGGTTCTCAACGGCGATCCGTCTGTAACCTACGCATACTACTTCGAACACATCAAACCAAAGCCACAGCCAAAGGCTGAAGAAAAGGCAGAGGATAAGAAGGTTGTCTGGGTCTGCAAGATCTGCGGTTATGTTTATGAAGGCGATCCGATTCCGGAAGACTTCATCTGTCCGCTCTGCAAACACCCTGCATCCGACTTCGAACGTCAGGCATAAATTCTGACCGCTATAAGACAAACAAAAGACCTCTCCGGCACCATGCCGAAGAGGTCTTTTTTATTATCATATAATATTTACTGCAGATAGTAGTTCAGTCCGTAAACACGGTCAACCTGGCTGGCAAAGGCTTTCGCCTGTACCTTTTCATTTTCACCGCACTGTTCTGTTACAGCGCGCATCAGGCTCATAACCTTGGATGCTTCAGAAAGAATCAGGACAATTTCTTTGGTTTCGGAATGACGCAGCCCCCAGGCTCTTACAAGGGCATGATGACGCACGTCTTCGCCGTGAATCACTGTACCGCCGGAAGCGCCTACAGTTCTTGCCGCATCCATAACGTCCTCACTGCGGCCTTTGTTGGCAATAATGGACACCAGATAGCAGATTTTTTCTTCGGAGATGCTGCTTTCCAGTGCGGCCTCCTTCTGCTGCAGCTGTGCAAAATCCTTCATCTTCTCAGCAGGAACCGTAAATACGATGCCATTGCCGGCTTTTTTCAGAGGAAGGCTCTTATTCAGCTTTTCCGCCAGTGTATCGGCTTCCGCACTCGGCAGAATGCCAACCAGCAACTTTTTCGCTGCGCTGCCCAGGCCCAGTACATCCATCCATTCTCTGGATGCAGTTCCCTCACCATCTATTTCATAGCGGACTTCCGCATTTGCTTCTTTGAAAATCTGTCTGGTCACTTCTGCCAGAACCGGGGTCACAATTACAACCAGTGCCCGCATATCCATTCTGAATCCTCTGTTTTCCATAACTGGCCTCCCGTACGTTTAATCTGATTAAATTATACCCTAAAACGGACTCTTCGGTCAACGGACTTCACAGAATCTACAAAGTCATGATTTTGTTAAAAAATCGCTTCTGAATCTATTTGCAGACTTTTTCCACGTATGGGCTGGTTGCTGTCTTCAGCATACCGCCGTATCCAACCACGAACTGCACGACGTCGCCTACCTTGTATTCGGTGTCGGACTTGGTTACGTCCAGAATAATGTGGTCGGAGCTTCCGCCCAGGATATCTACCTTCGGATCCAGAGGTTCCATGCTGTCGATATCGGTATCCTGCTTACCGATGGCAATGATGGCACGCTTGATGATGCCGCGGTCTTCGTAATAAGGCTTCTGACCAAAGGCATCCACGCCCACTTCACCGATTGGCAGGGATGGTTTTTCTTTCAGCTCCACGATCTGCGCTTCCAGTACCAGTGCATCGCTGCAGGTACCAGGCAGTTTTTCGCCATAAGCAGTATCATTACCCAGCAGGAAGGATTCGCCCAGACGCAGGTTGGTGATGCCTTCCGGCATTTCTCCCTTGCCAATCAGGTAGATGGAGCTGGAGTTTCCGCCCGATACCATTTCCAGCTTGATTCCAAACTTATCTTCAATCTTACGTGCCACGGCCACCAGATTGGACAGGTTGTCATTCTTCGGAATGATAGCACCATAACAGGTCAGGTTTACACCCACGCCGTACAGATGGATATGTTCCATTCCCAGAATTTCTTCCACGGTTTCGAAAATCAGGTCTTCATTCTGATAGAAGATGCCTTCTCTCAGGTCGCCCAGGTCAATCATCAGCAGAATGTTATGCTTTACCCCCAGCTTTCCGGCTTCTTCGTTCAGCAGACGAATCGTGGACAGTTCGGAGTTGAAGGACAGGTCCACATATTTTGCCACGTCAGCAGCTTCTGCGTGCATCGGAATACGCAGCAGTGTTGTCTTCTTGCCGTTTGCCCGGGCAAAATCCGCATAGGTCTTAATGTTGGCCACACGGGAGTCTGCCATGAAATCAACAGCAGGATGCTGTGCGATCATTTCGCACATTTCCTTATGGGCACACATACCCTTGGTTACAATCATCAGGGAGCAGCCGCCCTGTTCTTTGGTGATGCCTGCTACGGCATCCAGGTTGGACTGCAGCTTCTTTAAATCAATCACTAATCTTGGATACATGTTTGTCCTCCTTGTTTATCTGGTTTACACCTGTCTGAACTTACAGTGCTTACGGTAGCAGAGACGGCAGTTTCTATCGCAGTTCGGCATTCTGCCTTCTACGTCATCGCATGTACGCATCACGTGAGGATTGCCTGCCTGCTGCGGGCTGGTCACCTGACCCGGTGCATTTTCCACCAAATCAGCACCC